>NZ_JBXWRD010000022.1:0-71850 GCF_059612725.1 Ruegeria sp. YKSF070
CATCTGTTCGTCGGTCAGCCAAAACAAGTTGCTCATCACGCCTCCTGAAGTTCAGGAGCTTGAATCAGCCCGGCGCCACGACTGCAACCAAATCAATGGGTCCAGAGCCTAGTGCGGTCCCAAATCTCACGATCAGTTTTGCTAGATAGTCTGAATGAGTTCCACTCAAAAGGATCATTAATGTCGCTTAGTGTTGAAACCTTGAGTCGGCCTTCTTTCAGGTTCCGTAGTGCGGAACACAAAGGATAAAACTTGTAGAGCCGACGTGTCTTCAAACATCCAACTCCTCCACGAACCGTGCGTTCTCCTGGATGTACTGGAACCGCAATTCGGGTTTCTTGCCCATCAGCCGTTCCACCAGATCGCCGGTCTCGCCGGGTTCGTCCTCGTCGATGGTCACCCGGATCAGCTTGCGGGTTTCGGGGTTCATGGTGGTGTCTTTCAGGTCCTTGGCGTCCATTTCGCCCAGGCCCTTGAAGCGGCTCACGTCGATCTTGCCCTTGCCGCCCAGACCCTTGGCCAGCCATTCATCGCGCTCGGCCTCGTCCAGGCAATAGACCCGCTTGGCGCCTTGCGTCAGCCGGTACAGCGGCGGGCAGGCCAGGTAGAGGTGCCCGGTGTCGATCATCGGGCGCATCTGGGTAAAGAAGAAGGTCATCAAGAGCGAGGCGATATGGGCGCCGTCGACATCGGCGTCGGTCATGATGATGATCTTGTCATAGCGCAGGTCATCGACGTTGAACCGCGTGCCGAGACCGACACCCAGCGCCTGGGTCAGGTCGCTGATTTCCTGGTTGGAGCCGAGTTTCGAGCTGGCCGCGCCCAGCACGTTCAGGATCTTGCCGCGGAGCGGCAGGAGCGCCTGGGTCTTGCGGTCGCGCGCCATCTTGGCCGAGCCACCGGCGCTGTCGCCTTCGACGATGAAGAGTTCCGTGCCCTCGCGCGCGGTGGCCGAGCAATCGACCAGCTTGCCGGGCAGGCGCAGTTTCTTGGTCGCCGATTTGCGCTGGGTCTCCTTCTCCTGCCGGCGGCGGATGCGTTCCTCGGCCCGCAGCACGAGAAAGTCGAGGATGGCGCCCGCGGATTTGGTATCGGCGGCCAGCCAGTTGTCGAAATGGTCGCGCACGGCGCCTTCGACCAGGCGCTGCGCCTCGACGGTGGCAAGGCGGTCCTTGGTCTGGCCGACAAACTCGGGCTCGCGGATGAAGCAGGAAACCAGCGCGCAGCCGCCGGTCAGCAGATCCTCGCGAGTGATCTGGGCGGCCTTCTTGTTGTTGATAAGCTCGCCATAGGCGCGGATGCCCTTGAGGATGGCCGACCAGAACCCGGCCTCGTGCGTGCCGCCCTCGGGGGTGGGGACGGTGTTACAGTAGGACTGGATGAAGCCGTCGCGCGAGGGGGTCCAGTTGATCGCCCATTCGACCTTGCCCGGCGTATTGAATTTCTCGGTGAAGTCGACGGTGCCGGCAAAGGGCTGCTCGGCATAGGTGGAGGCGCTGCCCAGCGTTTCCTTGAGGTAATCGGCCAGGCCGCCGGGGAAGTGGAATGTGGCTTCGGTGGGCGTTTCGCCGTCGTCGATGGCGGATTTCCAGCGAATCTCGACGCCCGAGAACAGATAGGCCTTAGAGCGGATCGACTTGAACAGGCGCGCGGGCTTGAACCGGTGGTGGCCGAAGATTTCCTCGTCGGCGTGGAAGGTGACGGTGGTGCCGCGCCGGTTGGGGGCGGCGCCGATCTGCTGGATCGGGCCAAGGGGAAGGCCGCGCGAGAAGCGCTGTTCATAAAGCAGCTTGTCGCGGGCCACCTGAACGACCATGGAATCTGAGAGCGCATTGACGACCGAAGCGCCGACGCCGTGCAGGCCGCCCGAGGTCTGATAGGCTTTGCCAGAGAACTTGCCGCCCGCGTGCAGAGTGCAGAGGATGACCTCGAGCGCTGATTTTCCGGGGAATTTCGGGTGCGGGTCGACCGGGATGCCGCGGCCGTTGTCACGCACGGTCAGGGCGTAGTCGGCGTGCAGTTCCACCTCGATCCGGTTGGCGAACCCGGCCACCGCCTCGTCCATCGAGTTGTCGAGGATTTCGGCCACCATGTGATGCAGCGCCCGCTCGTCGGTGCCGCCGATATACATGCCGGGACGTTTGCGAACGGGTTCCAGCCCTTCGAGCACCTCGATCGAGGAGGCGTCGTAGGCGGCGGTGTTGGCTCCGCTGAGAAGATCTTCGGGCATGGGGCTGCTCATGTTGGTCGGCTTTTGATTGGCGACCATTATGGCAGGTGATGTGGTTGGGGGAAAGGGGAACGCGAGGTCTTGTGGAAAACACCGGCCCACGGGGCCGGTGTCGGCAATCACGAGGCGGGATCAGCTCGCCTTGGTCAACTGAATGCGGAAGTTCTCTTCGATCGAGGTGATTTCCTGTCGCCAGATGTCGACCTTCACATCAAGATCGACACCGCCGGTATCCCGGTACTCCTTGCTCCAGGCCGAAGAGCGCCCCTTGTTGAGCAGATCGAGTGTCTTTGGCTTGCCTTCGTTCTCGTAATTCGTGGTGGTGACCTCGGCCGTGTAATAGGGCATCGCGCCATCCCAATAGATCAGGTTGCCGATGATCAGATAGGCGTCGGTCTCGGCTCCCTGATCCCAGAACTGATAGATAACCGCGCCGAAACAGCCGTCGAGCCCTTTGGACTGCATGCCCCAGACCCGCCCCCACCCCGCCAGCAGGTCGTCGGTGGGTTCCATGAAATTGCCCTGCCAGCGGTAGTTGCAGACATGGCGAAGGTCATAGCGGGTTTCGTTGAACAGTTCGACCACCACCGCTGTCGACGGGGTCTGAAATGCGGCCCAAGCGCGGCTCGCCAATTTGTCGATCTGGTCGATCGCCGTGTTGGCATCAAGCTTGACTTGCCAGTTTCCCATGAGATGCGCCTTTCCTGTTGTGCAGTGGAATGGTGGCTGCAATCACACGCGCTGGCTGTGCGCCAGATCACAACCTGTGGGCTTGTCCCGCCCGCCCCCACAGATGCAAGGTTGTCGGAGACGAAGCAGATATCCTGGAGCACAAGGATGAGCTGGATCAAAACGGTGCCGTTCGAAGAGGCGACGGGCAAGCTGCGCAGGCTGTATGAGCGGGTGACCGGACCGGGGGGGGAATGTGGACAACATCATGATGATCCACTCGCTCAGGCCGCATTCGATGGAAGGGCACATGGCGCTCTACAAGAACGTGCTGCACCATACCGGCAACAAGATCCCCAAATGGTTTCTCGAGGTGCTGGGAGTCTGGGTCAGTGCGCTCAACGGCTGCGCCTATTGCGTTGAACACCACTTTGCGGGGCTTCAGCGGCTGTTGGACGATCCAGCGCGCAGCGATGCGATACGCGCGGCGATTTCGGCGGGCGCGCCTGAACAAGCGCCGCTTGATGCGCGCGAACGGGCCGCGATGGTCTATGTGCGAAAGCTGACCGAGACACCGGCGCTGATGGTCGAGGACGATTTTACGGCGCTGCGCGCTGTCGGATGGGAGGATGGCGAGATCCTCGAGATCAACCAGGTCTGCGCATACTTCGCCTACGCCAACCGCACGGTGCTGGGACTGGGCTGTTCGACCACGGGCGATGTTCTGGGCCTGTCACCGGGCGACTCGGAGGATCCAGACGACTGGGGCCACCGCTGAGCCAGCGGGGAAGGCAGGTCAGGAACAAGGGGCTCTGCCCGAAAATGTTATTCAGGCGGCTCCGCCAACAATTGTGTTAAAGGGGGCTCTGCCCCCCGGTGCAAAATTCGTGGAATTTTGTCACCTCCCCCCGGAGTATTTGCGGCGGAATGAAGAGGCTGGGCCCGCCTTCGCCGGATGATGTTGCCAGACCTGCAAAAAGCTGACCCGAAATTGTTGCATTTCTTGACACGGATCAACGCGCGCCCCGCGCGACACGGGTAGAGTCACGCGCAAATCCGACGGAACGGCAACGAGGAGACAAGGCCCTTGGAGACAGCGAAACTTATCACCCCGCAGAAAGACAGCAAGGCCAATGGGGCGGACGCCTCGGACGCTGTGGTAAAGGTCGTCGAAACGCAGACGCCAGAGGCTGATGCCAAGGCCGAAGCGACCGCCGCAGCCTCGGTCGAGTCGGCGCCAGCGCCAGCGCCGGTTCGCAAGAACCGAATGCCGACACCGGAAACGGTGCGCCACGCGTTTGAAAGCGGCAAATATCCTTACAGGCGCAAGATGTCCCGCCGCCCCTACGAGGCGGAAAAGGCGATGTTGCAGGCCGAGCTCTTGAAGGTTCAGCTTTGGGCGCAAGAGACCGGCGAGCGGTTCGTGCTGCTGTTCGAGGGCCGCGATGCCGCTGGCAAGGGGGGCACCATCAAACGTTTCATGGAGCACCTGAACCCGCGCCAGGCCCGCGTGGTCGCCCTGAACAAGCCCACTTGGGAAGAGAAGGGGCAATGGTATTTCCAGCGCTATGTGCAGGAACTGCCCACCGTGGGGGAAATGGTGTTCTATGACCGCTCCTGGTACAACCGCGCCGGGGTCGAGCGGGTCATGGGTTTCTGTACCCCGAACGAATATCTGGAATTCATGCGCCAGACACCGGATCTGGAAAGGATGCTGGTGCGCTCGGGCATCCGGCTTTACAAATACTGGTTCTCGGTCACGCAAGAGGAACAGCAGCGCCGGTTCAAAAGCCGCGAGACCGATCCGCTAAAACAGTGGAAACTCTCACCGATCGACAAGGCGAGCCTCGACAAGTGGGATGATTATACCGAGGCCAAGGAGGCGATGTTCTTTTACACCGACACCGCCGATGCGCCTTGGACCATCATCAAGTCGAACGACAAGAAACGCGCGCGTCTGAACTGCATGCGGCATTTCCTGTCGACCATCGACTATCCCGGCAAGGACAAGGAAGTGGTGGGCGAGCCCGATCCGCTGATCGTGGGCCGCGCGCATCACGTGATCCACAAGTCCGAGCATATCCTGGGCACTGCCCTGCATCCCGACCAGCGGGCCAAGCAGGACTGATCTCAGTCGCCGCCACCTGCGGGAGCTTTAGTCGCCGCCGCCTGCGGCGAGCGCGCGCTGGAAGGCCGGGCGCGCGGCCATGGTGGCGGCGAATTCGGCGAGCCGGGGAAACTCGGCCGCACGGCCCAGTCGCGCCACCACGCCTGCGGGAAAGCTGAGCAGGATGTCAGCGGCGCTGAGCCCATCCAGCACGAAATGACCCGAGGGGCGCAAGCTGTCCTCCATGAAGCGGAAATGGCTGGTCAGTTCCGACTGGATGCGCGGATGTAGCGGCGCGCCTACTTCGCCCAGCAGCCCGACATAGAGATTGAGCAGGATCGGCGTCATCACCGAGCCTTCGGCGAAATGCATCAGTTCCAGGTGTTCGGCCCAGGCGGGGCTGTCCTGCGGCGGCATCATCTGCGGCGCGTGGCGGGCGCAGAGATAATCGACGATGGCGCCGGATTCAGCCAGCCGGATACCGTCTGCCTCGATCACCGGCGATTTGCCCAGCGGGTGGATGGCGCGCAGTTCGGGCGGGGCGAGGCGGGTCTTGGGATCACGTTCGTATCGCACGACCTTGTAGGGCAGGTCCAGTTCCTCGAGCAGCCAGAGGATGCGCAGCGAGCGGGATTGGGCCAGGTGGTGGACGGTGATCATGGGGCGGTCTCCAGTTGGGGCATCCAGTTCAGTATGGCAGCGGCGACCCGGTCGGGCGCCTGGTGGCACAGCCAGTGGTCGGTGCCGGGGATGGCGATGCGGGTGAGGTCGGGGGCGAATTCTTCAAGCCCCTCGGTCGCTTCGGGCAGGAGCGCGCGGTCGTCCGGCCCCCAGAGCAGCAGATGCGGGCAGCGCACGTGCAGCCGGTCGAGCGGCAGTGCGGGCAGGTCGGTGCGGGGCTGGCCCGGGGCGGCGATCACCAGCGGCGAGGCACGGTACCAGTTGAGCATTGCGTCGAGCCTGCCGGGGCGTGCCCATTCGGCCTTGTAATCCGCCAGCCGCGCGGGATTGAGCCAGTCATGGCCGCCCATGTGGCGGGTGAAGAAATCGGTCAGTGCCTTGTAATCATTGGCGGCGAAGTGTTGCGCTGCCTCGGGCGCGCGCAGGGCGTTCATGTATTGCGAGGCCGCTGATTGCGCGCCGCCCGCCGCCAGCGCGCGCTGGAACGGCACCGGGTGCACGCCGTTGGCAATAATCAGGCGGTCGACCAGCTCGGGGCGGAACATGACCAGCCCATAGGCCACAGCCGCGCCCCAGTCATGCCCCAGCACGGTGAGCGGTGCACCAAGGGTTTCAGCCAGCGCGGCCATGTCCGCGACGAGGTGGGATGTGGCGTAGTGCTTGACGCCCTCGGGCGCCCAGCTCTGGCCATAGCCCCGCTGATCAGGGGCGATGCAATGGAAGCGCTGGGCCAGATATGGGGCGAGGTCGCCCCAGGCGCCGCCATACTCGGGAAAGCCGTGCAGCATCAGGAGCGGCGGCAGCGCGGGATCGCCCCAGCGGCGGAGAAAGAAGCCTTGTCCGTTGAGCGTTACGGTTTCGGTCTGCATGGCGCGCTCCGGGATCTGATCGCCCCAGTCAAGCAGGTTGCGAGCCTGCGGGAAAGGTGTGGCGTTCAGTGACCTTTCGTCAGCGTCTCGAATGTGAGGGCGCGGGCAGAGGTGGGGGTGAACCCGGTAAAGCTGTCGTCAAGGTAGCGATGCATGATCTTGTCGCCCTTCAGATGCAGCGACAGGAAGGCGGTGGCGAAATGCTGTGCGATGTTGTTCATGCGCACCGTGTCCCAGACAGGATCGGCGTAATGTTCGAACGGGACGAAGTCGAGCGCGGGGGATGCGGCCCAGCTCTCGGCCGGGGCGGGGATGGGCGCGGCGGCATTGTGGCTGGCCCCCTGAAACGTGAGCAGGTGGCGGGTGGTGCCGGTGGTCTGCTCGAAGATACCGCGCATGGCGGCATAGTCCGAGACCTCGTCAAGGTTGCCCGCCATGATCATCAGCGGTTTGTCCAGTTGGGCAAGGCCGGGAGTGTCCCAGATGCCCCTCTGATTGCCCCATGGGCCGATTGCTATGGCAGCACGCACACGCGGGTCGATCAGGGCCGCGTGGGTTTCGGAGCCTGAAACGTGGCGAGACAGCAGCCCGGCGGGCGGTGCAAAATCGGCGGTGGGGGCGGTGCGGCTGACACCGGCCCCACCAAAGACCAGCGCGCCGTAGCCGCCCATGGAATAGCCTATGATGCCGGTATGCCCGGTATCGGCCTGCGGCACGGATGCGTCGACATGGTCGATCACGGCGCGCTGGTCGAGCGGGCGGTGATAGAGCGTGGCACCAAAAGCCCCCTGGTCGGCATAGGTGCTGTCAGCGTGATCGGGGGCGGCAGCGATGAACCCGCGCGAGGCAAGCGTTTCTCCCAGATGCGACATCAGAAACCGGTTTCCCGGATAGCCATGCGAGATCACCACCAGCGGGAAGCGGCCCGGCGTCGGGGCGGCATCACGGGCAGCACGGCCAAGGAGGCGGGTGGCGGTCTGCCCGTCGCGGATCAGCGTATCATAATGGCCTCCCGGTGAAGTGTCGGGCGCGGCAGGGTACCAGAGCTCGACCGTCATGGGCCGGTCGTAGATGGGCTGGTTGCCTTCAGTGGCGCGGGCCACGTCGATCCGGCCCGGAATGTCGAATTGCAAGGTCCGCACGCCAACGGGAAAAGGGCCATACCCGGCCTGTTCCGGGGCGTCGGGGCGGACGGTGTCTATGCGGTTGGGGATATGGGACATGGGTCAGTCTGCCAAAAGGGCGGAGAGCGCCGCCTGAAGGGGTTTGAGCCGGTCGAAATCGCTGGCCAAGTGCGCCAGAACGTCTGTCAGACCGGCATCATAATCGAACCAGAGCGTCAGCGACTTGCGGCGAGCCAGATCGGCGAGCGGGTCGCCGGGCGTGATCGGCGCTGCGGGGCGCTTGAACTCGGGCTCGGACAGGCGCGCGCCTTGTCCGCCCAAGGTCTCGATTTGGGTTCGCAGCGCGGGACCGAGGCGGGCCAGGCGCTCGCGATAGCGGGCCAGCGTTTTCGCGTCGAACCCCATCCGCCCACCACCTGCGGTGACATAATCGGGCGAGACGCCAAAGAAGTATTGCGCCCCCTCCGGCGTGGTCCAGAGCAGGTGCAGATGCGTGTTGTAGGGCGTCTTGTCCTTGGAAAACCGTACATCGCGCTGCGGTCGGAACAATTTGGTGGCGGTGCCCGGCCCCAGCCGCGCAGCCAGTTGATCCAACAACATCTCTGCGGGGCGTTTCAATTCGGCCTCATAACGCGGCTTTTGCGCCGCGAACCAGTCGCGGCTGTTATTGGCCGCAAGCTCTGCCAGAAAGGCCCGCGCCTCGGGGACCAGTTGATCGAACGGGTCTGACATCTCTCCCCCCTTTGGCCAGAAACCCGGTCAGGCTATCAGTCCGAGGCAATGGTGCAACGGCGAATATGGTGCTTGCCCTCACCTCTGCCCGCACCTAAGCCTGACCGGATGACCAAGGTGATGACATATCGCGGCCATGCAAAGGCGATTGCGGTGCTGGGCCTGCCGCTGATCGGCGGGCACCTGGCGCAATTCGCGATCGGGTTGACCGATACCGTTATGTTGGGCTGGTACGGGGTCGAGGCGCTGGCGGCGGTGACGCTGGCGGGCAGCTATTTCTTTGTGCTCTTTCTGTTGGGCGCGGGCTTCGGCTGGGCCGTGATGCCAATGGTGGCCACCGCCGCCGCCGAAGAGGACGAAACCTCGATCCGCCGGGCGACGCGGATGGGGCTCTGGGCTTCGCTGATCTTTGCGGTACTGGTGCTGCCACTTCTGATCTGGTCACAGCCGATCCTGCTGGCGCTGGGGCAAGAGCCCGAGGTGGCGGCGCTGGCCGCCGAGTACCTGCGGGTGGCGGGCTGGGGCATGGTGCCGGCACTGCTGGTAATGGTGCTGAAATCCTATCTGGCGGCACTGGAGCGCACGCAGATCGTGTTCTGGAGCCTGGTCGGCGCCGCGCTTATCAACGCGCTTGTCAACTATATGCTGATCTTCGGCAATTGGGGGGCGCCCGAACTGGGGCTGGTGGGCGCGGCGGTGGCCTCGGTCGCCACGCAGCTGGTCTCGTTGCTGGTGGTGGTGGCCTATGTGCTGCGGAGCCTGCCTGAACACACGCTGTTTCAACGCTTCTGGCGCCCGGATACCGAGATGTTCCGCCGCGTGCTGCGGATGGGCCTGCCGATCGGGCTGACCAATCTGGCCGAAGTCAGCCTGTTTGCCGCCTCGGCGGTGATGATGGGGTGGCTGGGAAAGGTGCCGCTGGCCGCGCATGGGATCGCGATCCAACTGGCCTCGGCTACATTCATGGTGCATCTGGGCTTGAGCAACGCGGCGACCATTCGCGCCGGAACCGCCTTTGGCCGCCGTGATCGGGCCCATCTGGCGCGCGGCGGAGTGGTGGCAATCGGCCTGTCGCTGCTCATGTCGATGGTGACCATCGCCCTGTTCCTGGGATGGGGTGCGCCGCTGGTGTCGCTGTTCATGGAACCCGACGATCCCGACCGGCCGCAAATCCTGACCATCGGCGTGGGTTTGCTGGCCATGGCAGCGCTGTTTCAACTGGTCGATGGGGCACAGGTAATGGCGTTGGGCCTCTTGCGTGGCGTGCAGGACACAACGGTGCCCATGGTCATGGCTGCGGTCAGCTATTGGCTGGTGGGAATTCCCGCATCTTATGTTCTGGGCTTCACGCTGCAATGGGAGGGGATCGGCGTCTGGGCTGGCCTGTCCGTGGGTCTGGCCTGCGCCGGAACCTTGTTGATGAGCCGGTTCTGGCGCCAGTCGATCCGCAAGGTGGAGTAACTCTCCTGTCCCGCAAACGGGCCCATTTTCTTGCAAAGAAAATGACCAAAGAAAATTTCAATTTTCTTTGGCAGAATTTCGTTGAAATTCTGCTCCCGCCCCGGAATGGCGCCGCCCTCTCCTGATGTCGTTGCAAGGGTTCCGGTGGCATCGAGGGTTTACATCCGCGTGATAGCCGTTGCGTCGACTGACTGGGTGCTTAGTCTTTCGGCCATGAGTTTCCTTGCCGACAACCAGTTGCCGCTCATTCTGTTCTGTTTCCTTGCCGGCTGTTTTGGCACGGGATGGTTGTTGATGCGCAAGCCTGCGGGGCATCGCGCCTGGAAGACCGCTGACCTGGTCTGGGTCATTCTGGGTGGTGTCGGTGCCCTGGTGGCAGTGCTGGCAGGGCTCTACAAGACGGACCATTCCCGCCTCGACCGACAGATCGACATCGCCTATGCCGCCACCGCCGACTTTGACCGTGACGCGGCGCGGTTCCGGCTGCGGTTCTGCGACCCGTCCTATGACGACGACATCGCCGTCCTGTGCGAGAAGGTCGAGTTTCTGTCTGCCTCAACCGCCAGTAACGCCGATCTGCCGCTTTTCATCGCCGTCACCGGCGAGGTGGCGCCGTTGGCCAGTCTGCACCTGCTGTTTGGCAGTCCAAGCATGCGAGACATGTCCGATCAGGTCGATGCCTTTGCCGTCGACGAATTTCTGGTCTTTGCCACGCTCGATGCCCCGACCGAGGCGGCGCTCGAGGCGATGCGCCGCAAGGTTCCGCTGATTGCGAGCGACTTTCAGATCCTTGCCCGCGCCTATGAGGATCTGATCGCGCAGATCGGCAAGCTTAAATCGGAATGGGAGTATCTACAGGCCAATGCCCATATCCTGCTGATCCAGGTGCTGGCATTGTGCCTTGTCAGCTTTGCCGCGCCTTTCCGGCTGGGCAAATCCATCGTCGAGCTGCGCTAGCCCCGTGCAATGGTTTTCGCGATCTCATTGACCAACAGGCGCAGCGCCTCGGTCTGGGCTGCGGCAAAGGCGGGGATCGTGGCCTCGTTCATCGGCACCGAATAGGAAAACCGCCGGGCGCGCTCCAGATTGCCATGCGCGGGCGAGGTCAGGAAATACTGCCCGGAAAAGGCCAGCGCCTGCCCCGGGACGCCCGACAGGCGGTGCACCTTGACTGCGACCTGGATATCGGCCAGCCCCTCGAACGGCCAGGGATCGGCGGCGACCGAGGCGGTCAGCGCCTGATCCAGCCCCGCCGCGAGCATCTCGGTCAGGGCGCGTTCAGGCTCATCCGCCCAGAACCCGGTCTTGGTGGGCCGCAACACCCCGTCCTCGCCCAACAGCGTGATTTCGCTGTCGCTGACATAGGCGGGCAGGTCCATGCGCGTCACCTGGATGGTACGGGCGCTGCTGCGATAGGTCTCGACCCCGGTGATCTCGGGCAGCAGATAGCGTTCCTCGGGGCCGGCGCAAGCGGCCAGCGCCAGAAGAGCAAGGGCAAACAGTCGTCTCATGGGTCAGCGTCCTACGAGCAGGGAATTGGGTTTGCGCCGGATCGCCTGAACCAGCGCGTTGAGCGAGCGCACGGTGGCGCGCAGATCGCCGATGGCGGCCTGCACCTCGCGGTTGACGGGCGAACCGGGGCCATAGGCGCCGATGGTCGCCTCGGCACTGTCGGCCAGCGCATCGAGCCGCGCCGCCAGGTCCGGCAGGGTCTGCACGGCCAGGGCCACCGAGTCAGCCGCCGTGCTGGCGGTTTGCAGCGTGCGGTTGAGGTTCTCGACCGCCCCGCCCTGCCGCAACTCTTCAAGCGCGCGCTGGGCCTCTTCCAGGGCACCGGCCAGCGCCCCGGGCACCTTGTCCATATCCTCGTTGCGCAGGAAGGCATCGGCCGATTGCAGCACCCGGTCGGCCGAGGCGGTCACATCGGCCAGCGGCAGCGCATTGGCGGTCTCGATCAGCCGGTCGATATCGGCGACCAGCTGCGGCAGCTCGGCGCTGGCGGTTTCGACATTTGCGGCGGCACTGCGCATATCGCCCAGCGCATCGACCAGTGTCTGGGCGACCTGTTTCTCTTCAAATGTCGTGAGCGTGTCGTTGACCGAACCGGCGGCTTCGCGGATCGACACCAGCGTCTGTTCGGCCTGCTCCAGCGCCGCGTTCAGCGCGGCGGGCACCCGTTCCACGTCTTCACTGCGCAACAGCGTATCGGCGGATTGCAGGACCCGGTCGGCCGAGGCCACGACCTCCTCCAGCGGCAAGGCATCGGCCTTGGCCACCAGCGCGTCGATATCGCGGACCAGCCCGGGCAAATCCGCACTCGCCGCCGAGATACCGGTGGCGGCAATCCGCAACTCCTCGAGCGCGGCAACCAGTTTCTGCGCACCCTCCTCCTCTTCGAAATGCGCCAGCACCGCATTGACCGAGGCCAGTGCCTGGCGCAGGTCCTCGGGCAGGTTCCGCAGGCTTTCCGACCCCGCCACCGCATTCACATTGCCCAACATGTCGCGCAGATCGGAGGGGATGCGCCGCGTGTCGCCGTCGGCTAGGATGACGTTGACATTTTCTAGTGTCTCGATGGCACGTTGCATCAGGTCCTCGACCGGCAGCGCCGCCACCCGGTCCAGCACGTTCTGCGAGGCTACCGCCAGCGTATCGGGTGGCGTCGGTAGCGACGGCATCGCCGGAAAAGGCGTCGACTCGCGGTCAAGCGTGGCGGCGGGCGCATCGGGGTTTTCCTGCAACTGCACCACCAGCCCGCCCGAGAAGAACGAGGCCGGCATCAGCTGTGCCCGCACGCCGCCGCGCTCGACCATCGTGGCCAGCAGGGACAGTGTATCGTCAGGGGTCGAGACATCGTGCAGGCCCAGCCGCCCCGGCTCGATCGTATAGATGACCTGCATGCGGATATCGGGCCTGCCCCCCGCACTCTCGTCTATCTCGGCCGAGAGATGACGCACCTGCCCTACCTTGACACCTCGGAACATCACTTCGGACCCGATCTTGAGCCCACGTACCGACCCTTCGAAACTCGACATCACCTCGACGGTGGCTTGCAAGCTGTCACCCAGCAGGCTGTCGCGGGCGGAGTCCTCGGTGGCATAGAGGTCGAAGATCGGGCGCTTGCCCAGCGCCTCGCCGCCCGACATGGCGGTGTCGAAGGCGACGCCCCCCTGCAACAGCGAGGCGAGGCTGTCGACCTTGAGCTGGATGCCGCCCTCGCCCAGTTCCAGTCCGGCGCCCGACACGTTCCAGAACCGGGTCGCCGAGTTAATCAGCTTGTCATGCGGTGCCTCGATGAAGCCGGTCAGCAGGACCGAGCCGCTGAGCGCGTCATAGCGCACGGCGGCGATCTTGCCCATCTGCACCCCCTTGTGCAGTATCGGCGCCCCCACCGAAACCGACCCGCTGTCGGGCGCGATAAGCACCACAGCCAGCCCCTTGGTGCCCGGCGGCACCGCCGGCGCTTCGGCCTCGGCGACGAAATCGCGGGCCGCCTCGCCCTCGACCGCGTCCCAGTCGGCGGCGATATAGGCACCCGAGAGCAGCGTGTTCAGCCCGCTGATACCGCCCGGCCCCACCCGGGCCGTGACCCGCCAGAACCTTGCATCGCTGTCCAGATAGCGTTCCAGTTCGCGGTGAATCTCTGCCTCGACGATGACGCGGCTCAAATCCTCGCTGAACCGCATGCCACTGACCCGCCCCACCGAGACCTCGCGAAAGCGGATTTCGGTCTTGTCGACCTCGATCCCTGTGGCGTCGGCAAACTCGATGCGGATGGGAATGTCGCGGTTCGCATAGTTCTGCCAGACCAGCGCCAGCGCGCCGGCCACGGCAACCACCGGCACCAGCCAGACCAGCGACAGGCCGTGCCAGCCGCGCGCCACGCGCGTTTCGATATCCGGTTGCCGCAGCTGCGGAGCGTCACTCATCCCGATCGTCATCCCAAATCAATTTGGCGTCCATGGCCTGCGCCGACAGCATGGTACATATCACAGAGAGCGCGAAACACACCGCCCCCAATCCCGGCAGGAACGACAGGATCGCCCCCAGATGGACCAGCCCGGTCAGCAGCGCCACCACAAACACGTCGATCATCGACCAGCGGCCGATGAACTCGACGAATTCATAGAGCAACAGCCGCCTGCGCCGGTTCATCTGCCAGTCATATCGCACCGAGCAGGCCAGAAGGGCGATCACCGCCACCTTGACCACCGGGATCACGAAACTGGCCAGAAAGATCACCCCAGCCACCAGCAAATCGCCCGAGCGCGCAAACAGCACGATGCCTTCAAGGATCGTATGCCCCTCTTCATGGCCGAAAATCTCGTTGCTGAGCAGCGGAAAGAGGTTGGCGGGAATCAGGAACAGCACCCCGGTCAGCAGCCAGGCCCAGACCTTTTGCAGGCTGTTGGGCAGGCGTGCATGCAGCACCGCGCCGCAGGTCCGGCAGCGCGACGGCCCCGGCGCGTGCACCGCGCCACAATTGTGGCAGCCGATCCAGCCCATGTCGGCGGCGCGGGTCATCGGCTTTTCTCGCGCATCAGCGCCCAGATGGTCCAGCGGCAGACCGAGGCGTTTTTCAGTGCCAGCACCAGCACCATGACGCAGAAGAGCCAGAAGGCGGTGCCGAAATCGACCCGTGCCAGGCCCGCCACCTTGACCAGCGCCACCCCGGTCCCGATGATGAACACCTCGGTCATCGCCCAGGGCGCGACCGCCTCGGCCAGGCGGAAGATGCGGCGCGAGGCAGGCGCCAGCCGGGGACGGCGCAGTGACCAGACCACATAGACCAGCGCCGCCGCCCGCAGCATCGGCAAGGCGATCACGAACAGTCCCACCACCAGCGCCAGCAACAGGTACCAGCCATGGGCCAGTCCAGTGACCATGCCCAGGATCGAGACCTCGTGGCTCAGCCCCTGCCGCGACAGGGTCAGAAAGGGAAAGCTCAGCATGGCCACCATCAGCACTGCCGAGGTCAGCGCCAGCGCCAGCGTCCGGTTCAGCGTGTCGCGACGCGGCGCGATCAGGGTGAAATGGCAGCGCGTGCAGCGCGCGATCTGGCCCGGCGCCACCGGCGCGGCCACATGCAGCCGGTCGCAGGCGGGACAGGCGATCACCCCGTCCGGGTCGCGCGCGAACAGCGCCGCCCAGGCGGCCTGTTCCTCTGCTTTCCTGTCCGCGTCAGTCATCCCGTTGGGTCCCGGCGTTGCATCGGCATTCTTGCCCATCGGGCGGCAAGGGCAAGCCCTATCTCCGATAGGCCCGGGCCAGCACCTCGGGATCGGTGCCGGCAAAATAGCGCATCAGCGTCCAGAGGTTGCGCGCTCCCCGGCGCAGCCAGCCGCCCCGCAGATAGCGTTCGGCCCCGGTCAGCGCCCGATGCGGCAACAGTGCGGGCGCGCGGGCCAGCGCGCGCACCAGATGCACATCCTCCATCAGCGGCTGGTCGGGATAACCGCCCGCCGCCCGGTAATCGCGTCGCCGTATCAGCAGACCCTGATCGCCATAGGGCAGACCAAACAGCCGCGTGCGCAGATTGGCCCAGCCCGCCACCCAGGTCGCCCCCGGCCCGCTGGCGCGAAAGGCAAGCCGGAAACAGGCCGGAGCATCGCTGGCCGCGATGTGACCCGCCACCACCTCGGCCCAGCCGGGATCGGGCAGCGTGTCGGCATGCAGCACCAACAGCCAGTCGCCCCGCGCCGCGTCACAGCCGCGCCGCAACTGCCCCCCGCGCGAAGGTGGGCCGGTCAGCACCTCCGCCCCCGCCGCCTCGGCAATCGCGCGGGTCGCGTCCTGCGAGCCGCCATCGCTGACGATCACCTCGCGGATCAGGCCGCTTGGCAGCCCCTCGATCAGCGCTTCCAGCAGGCGCGGCAGGCCGCTTTCGGCCTCTAGGGTCGGGATCACGATGCTGAGCGGTGCGGGCACGGGTGGTCTCCTACGGCCTCTGGTCAGGCGGTGCGCTTCTCCTATATCACGGGGTCGAACATGATGACGAGGAGCCCCAGATGCCCAGCCGCCGCATCCTGCGCCTGACCGGTGCCGACACCGACAGTTTCCTTCAGGGGCTGGTCAGCAATGACATCCGCAAGCTGGATCAGGGGCTGGTCTATGCCGCGCTGCTGACGCCGCAGGGCAAGTATCTGGCCGATTTCTTTCTGTGCCGCGATGGCGATGGCGTCCTGCTCGACATCGCCGAGAGCCTGGCCGACGCAACCCTCAAGCGCCTGAGCATGTACAAGCTGCGCGCCGCGGTCGAGATCGGCGACAGCGGGCTGAACCTGCAACGCGGCACCGGTCCCGCCCCGGCGGGTGCCCTGCCCGACCCGCGCCATCCGGCGCTGGGCTGGCGCGCCTATACAGCAGCGCCCGAGAGCGATGACGGCAGTGACTGGGACGCGATCCGGGTCGCCCATTGCATCCCAGAGACCGGAATCGAGCTGACCCCCGACAGCTATCTGCTGGAATCCGGGTTCGAGGCGCTGAACGGTGTCGATTTCCGCAAGGGCTGCTATATCGGACAGGAAGTGACCGCGCGGATGAAACACAAGACCGAGCTGCGCAAGGGTCTCGCCCGTGTCGCGATCGAGGGCGACGCCGAGCCGGGCACCGAAATCACCGCCGATGGTAAGCCGGTCGGCACGCTGCATACCCGCGCTGGTGATCACGCCATCGCCTACTTACGCTTTGACCGGGCAAGCGGCGAAATGCAGGCGGGAGAGGCACGCTTGCGCATGCTCTGATTGATCTTGTCCCGGCGGCAAGGCAGTCTTGCCGCAAAATCATGAGGAACGGGACATGCTGCAACTCTATGCCGCGATCTGGCGGGTCAGCGGGCGTCGGCAGGTGATGCTGATCGTGCTGTCGCTGGCGATTGCCACTCTGGCGGCGGTGCCGCTGGAGTTTCAGCGCAACATCGTCAACCTGCTGACCGACGAGGCGATCGACGCTGGAAACCTGTTCCTGCTGGGCGCCGGTATGGGCGTCGCCATCCTGGCCAGCCTGGTGCTGAAATTTCTGACCGGTTTCCTGTCCGGAACCCTGGGTGAGCATGTCATCCGCCTGATCCGCATGCGTCTGGTCACCCGCGCCGCCGAAGGGGGGCACAAACTGCATCAGGGCACGTTGACCACCGCTGTCAGCGCCGAGGCCGAGGAACTGGGCAAATTCGCAGGCGGCGCCTTTGCCGATCCGGTGGTGCAGATTGGAACTCTGGTCAGCGTGATCGGCTATATCTCGTCAACCCAACCGGGCCTGGGCCTGATCGCCCTGTTGATGATCCTGCCACAGATCGCCATCGTGCTGCTGTCTCAACGCCAGGTGAACCGTTATGTGGCGCGGCGGGTGAAGCTTTTACGCGCCGCCGGCAACCGGCTGAGCGAGGAGGACATCGCTGCGGCGGTCACAGAGGTCGAGCAGACCTTTGACGAGATCTATGCCACTCGCCGCAATATGTTTCTGTGGAAACTCTCGACCAAATTCGTGATCAGCGCCATCAACGGCGCCGGTACGGTGGCGGTGCTGATGCTGGGCGGCTGGCTGGTGCTGCATGGACGCACGGATGTGGGTACCGTGGTCGCGGCGGTCAGCGGGCTGAGCCGCATTCAAGCGCCCACCGCCTTTCTGATCGCCTTTTACCGGCAGGTCAGCGCCAACCGGATCAAGTTCGAACTGCTGCGCGAGTTGTTCGCGGAGCGCGCATGAGCCCCAAAAAGCAGCGGGCCGCCCTCTTGGGACGGCCCGCATCGTGCAAACGACGTGACGTCACGCGCGTTCGGAATATTCCATCGTTTCGGTGTTCACCACGATCATTTCATCCTGCCCGATGAAGGGCGGCACCATCACCTTGACCCCGTTGTCCAGCAGCGCCGGCTTGAACGAGTTGGCAGCGGTCTGACCCTTTACCACCGGCTCGGTCTCGACGATCTTGCAGGTGACCTTTTGCGGCAGCGTGGCGTTCAGCGCCTCGCTCTCGTAGAACTCGACCAGGATGGTCATGCCGTCCTGAAGGAAGGGGCGACGTTCGCCCAGCAGGTCAGCGGGCAGTTCGATCTGCTCGTAAGTCTCTGCATCCATAAAGACCAGCATCCCATCGGATTCATAGAGAAATTGCTGATCCTTCTGCTCCAGCCGCACGCGCTCGACCTTGTCGGCGCTGCGAAAGCGTTCGTTCAGTTTCGAACCGTTGCGCAGGTTGCGCAGCTCGACCTGAGCAAAGGCGCCGCCCTTGCCGGGCTTGACGTGATCGACTTTCACAGCCGCCCAAAGCCCACCATTATGCTCCAGCACATTGCCGGGGCGAATTTCATTTCCGTTGATCTTGGGCATGACATAATTCCTTCACACGACGGTTGATGCACCCATTTGCGCCCCTATATCTGGCGGGACGGCCCCAGGCAAGACAACGAAACCTAGTGCTGCATCCGCAGCGAGCCATGCAAAATTTGCAGCACACCCATGCAAATTAAAGGTACCCGAATCGTGCCCGATCCGTCATAAGGAACGCCACGCCGAAAATTGCAAGAGCAAGAACAACAAGGAAGACGAGATGAAAGATTTCGTTGACGGCACCGCCTTTAACAACGAGCAAGGCAACCGTGCACGTAAACTCTTCGCGGCCGTTGTGTTGGCCGCACTCGACGATGCCATCGCCGACGACAAGAAATATGGCAACGGTCCCGAGCAGATCGCCCGTTGGGCCCGGTCGCGCGATGGGCGCGAAGTGCTGAGCTGCGCCGGCATCGACCCGAACGAGCGGGTTGTGCGCGGCCTGATGGAATTCGTGGGGCGCGGTGTGCGCACCTCGGTCGCGCTGTCGCGCGAGGAAAGCGAGCGTCGCAACGCCGCCCAGGCCGAAGCCGCCTGAGACCGGCCTTGCCACATGCAAAGACGCGCCCCGCTGCCGGGCGCGTTTTTTGTTGCCCGACCCCGGGCACGTCTGTTGATGTTTTCATGCGCGCCGCAGACCGGCCACGACCTGCCGCGCGGGGGCTATCATGCTGGCCCGGAATCGGGCCATCTGAGCCAAACGGAAAGGGCCGCGCATGGTTCGGGCGATCATGATCCAGGGCACCGGCAGCAATGTCGGCAAGTCGATGCTGGTGGCAGGTCTGGCGCGCGCGTTCACGCGGCGCGGGCTGCGGGTGGCACCGTTCAAGCCACAGAACATGTCCAACAACGCCGCCGCCACTGAAAACGGTGGCGAGATCGGGCGCGCGCAGGCGCTTCAGGCCCGCGCCGCACGGCGGGCGCCCCATACCGACATGAACCCGATCCTGCTGAAACCCGAAACCGATACCGGCGCCCAGATCGTGGTCCAGGGCAAGCGCGCGGGCACCATGCGCGCGGGCGATTACCGCAAGAACAAGGCGCATCTGCTGGAAAAGGCACTGGAAAGTTTTGACCGGCTTTGCGGCGATGCCGATCTGGTGCTGGTCGAGGGCGCCGGCAGCCCGGCAGAAACCAACCTGCGCGCGGGCGACATCGCCAATATGGGCTTTGCCTGTGCGGCGGGGGTGCCCGTGGTGCTGGTGGGCGACATCCATCGCGGCGGCGTGATCGCCCAGATCGTCGGCACCCAGGCGGTGCTGGAACCGGGCGACCTGGCCCAGATTCGCGGCTTTGCGGTGAATCGCTTCAAGGGCGATATCACGCTGTTTGACGAGGGCCGCGACGACATCGCCCGGCGCACCGGCTGGCCCTGTCTGGGCGTGGTGCCCTGGTTCAACGATGCTTGGCGCCTGCCCGCCGAGGACATGATGGACATTCGCTCGGCCCCCGGCGGCGCCTGCAAGGTGGTGGTGCCACAGCTGGAGCGGATGGCGAATTTCGACGACCTCGACCCGCTGGCAGCCGAACCGGGAGTCAGTGTCGAGATCATACCGGCGGGCCGCCCCCTGCCTGGTGATGCCGATCTGGTCCTGCTGCCCGGCAGCAAGTCCACCGTGGGCGATCTGGCCTATTTCCGCGCCCAAGGCTGGGATATCGACCTCTACGCCCATGTGAGGCGTGGCGGCCATGTTCTGGGCCTGTGCGGCGGCTATCAAATGCTGGGGCAGAGCATCGACGACCCCGACGGGATCGAGGGCCATTCGGGCCGGACCGAGGGGCTGGGCCTGCTCGACGTGCATACGGTGATGACCGGCGACAAGCAGGTCACGCTGCGCCATGCCACCGCCCTGCCCGGCCGCGAACCGGTCACCGGCTATGAGATCCATATCGGTCGCACCGATGGTGCGGATTGCGCCCGTGCCTGGCTTGAGATCGACGGCAGGCCCGAAGGGGCCGCCTCGCCCGACGGGCGCATTCGCGGCAGCTATCTGCACGGGCTGTTCGCCTCGGATGCGTTCCGCGCCCGCTATCTGGGCGAGTTGGGGCATGAGGCGCTTGTGGGGTATGAGGACGGGGTCGAACAGGTGTTGGACGCTCTGGCCGACCATGTCGAGGCCCATCTGGACCTTGACCTGCTCTTGTCCCTGGCCGAACCGCCGCGGCGGCGCTGATCAGTCCAGTTCCTGCGCGGTCAGCGCCCGGTGGATCTCTCGGCGGACCAGTTTGCGCACGTTGCGGGTGATCCGCTCGCCCAAGGCACCCTGCAACTCCTCGCGCACGATATCGGCGACCAACTCGCGCAGGCTTTCCTCGTCCAAGAAGGCCTCGTCGGACGACAGGACCGAGGGATCGTCGGACAAGACCTCTTCGTCCGGCTCCGGGTTGATGCGGGATGCCGAGGCATCGCCTTGGGCCTGCGGTTCGTGATCCTGCCACGCCATTGCCGCGCCGCTGGTGCCTGAATAGGCGTCCGCGCTAAGCCCATCGGGCTCCCAATCCTCATCGACCTGGCTGATCATGGTTTCCAGCACCTCGATTCGCGCGGTCAGGCTGTCTTCGGTCGGGCCGTCCGCATCCGGGTCAGCCCACGGATCGCTTACTGCCTCCTCGTCCTCGACCGCCTCCTCGTCCTTGAACGCCTCGGGCATCATCTCGTCGGCCTCAGCGTCCCACTCGGTCAAATGATGGTTCTCTCCCCCGTCGAGCTCGTCGACCAGATCTTCGGGCGTAAGCACGATCGGCTCTGGCGCCGGTTCCTGTTCGCTCGCCTCCTCCGTTTCCGCTGCGACAGGACGTCCACCGGCCGCCGCCGCGGCAGAAAACAGGGTGGCGTCAGGATCGGTCCAGGGAGCGCGCCCCTCCGGCTCGGACACCGGGTCAGGCTCGGGTGCCGTTTCGCTTGTGTCCGGTTCAGTCGCTTCGGCGACCCGCAAAGCCGGCGTCAACACCAGCTTTCCCGGTTTCGGAGCGACCGCCGCGACCTTGGATCGCGCACCTGCACGCCCCTCTTCGCTTACCAATCGCCGGATCGAAGACAGAACATCTTCGATCTCTACATGCTTCGCAGGATCAGACATCTGGTTTTACCACTCTTGGCCTCGAGCAAGAGTGTAGCGAAATTCCGCCAGTCCGACAACAGACGGTACGAATTGTCACTTCTTCCCCAGTGCTTGCAGAACACGGTCCAGATCGCGGCTGCGTTTCGAGATCGCGGCCGGCGCATCCTTCACCATGTTGTAATAAAGCGTCGGGTCATAAATCTGCACTGCCAACCCGAGCCGTTCGGCGGTCAGAAGCCCCTGCGAGGCCAGCAGCTGATAGGCCGCCAACGAGCGTTCGGTGCGGGCCGAGATACGGGCCAGCTGCGCATCCAGGAGGTCCTGTTCGGCAGTCAGAACGTCGAGCGTTGTTCGGGCGCCCAGCGTGGCCTCTTCGCGAATACCATCAAACGCCACCTGGGCCGCGCGGACCCGCTCGTCCGAGGCGGTGAGACTGGCGTTGGCGGTCTGGAACCGCACATAAGCGTTGCTCACGTCCTGGATAACGTCGCGCTGCACGTTCAGCAGGTTGGCCCGCGACGCGTCGCGCTGCGCCATGACCCGGCGAAGGACCGAGGTCAGGCGACCACCGGCATAGATTGGCTGCGAATAAATCACGCTCGCGCTGGCAGAATCGTTGAATGCGGTGCCGCCGAAATCATCGGTAAAGCCCAGTTCCGCCTGAAACCGCACATTGGGACCCAGATTGGCACGCTGCTGTTCGACAGTGAGGTCGAGTGCGCGCACCTGATGCTGCGCCGAGATGAGCGAAGGATGATTGCGCAATGCCAGCGCGGCGGCGTCGTCCTCGCTGCGCGGCAGGCCCGGCATTGCAGGCTGGCCGGAGGTGCGACCCGGATGGCGCCCGACGGCATTTATGTACTCGGCATGGGCCGTGGTAAGCGCGCCATTGGCATCGGCCAGATTGGCACGGGCGTTCGCCAAGCGGGATTCAGAAAGGGCCACGTCGGTACGGGTGACCTCACCCACCTCGAACCGGTCCTGCGACGCGCGCAGTTCCTCGCCCAGCAGCCGCACGTTGTTCTGGCGGATGCCGACCGTCTCTTCTTGCAGCAGCACGCTGAGATAGGCGGTGACCGCGCGAAACAGAACCTGCTGCTCGACCTGGATCAACGCCTGCCGCGTGGCCAGCACGGTTTCCTGCGCCGCCTGCTTGCCCAACCGCGCCGCGCCCCCGTCATAGATCAGCTGCGTCAGGTCGAGGCCGGCAAAGAATGTGTCGGGTGTGGACGTGGTCGAAACAAGCGCATTACCGCTGCGCGAGTAGCTGGACTGTAGACGCACGGTCCAGTTCACGATCGGGCGCAGGGCGGAAAGCGCGATGGCCACATCCTCGTCCGCGGCCCTCAGCAGGGCCCGATTCTGCTCCAGCAAACCGCTTGTATTATAGGCCCCGATCAGCGCATCAGCGAGATTGTCCGCAGCCGCCGGTCTGGGTGCGATGGCAAGGACCGCGACCCCAGCCGCCAGCACCGCCACTTTCGACAGTCGTCCCGTAAGCGTCCGCAACATGTTCTCCTGCCTCCAAATGCTCAAATCAGTCTTTGCCCCTTGCAGAAGACGCGCATCCCCGATGAAACGCAAGCGCTCACCTCGGGCTGCCCCTGTTCAGAGGCTGAATGCGCGCTCCCGTGCGAACCCCGGCAGAACAGGCGCGGTGGCGTTGAATACCTGCCGCCATGACAGGCCCGACGCGGATTTGCGGCCGACCCGGACCGTGCCCAAAGCACCATCCATGAACACCGCGACAATTCGCCCGCCCTCTTTCAACTGGTCGGTCAGCGCATCCGGCACCTGCTCGACACCGCCCTGGATCAGGATCACGTCATAGGGACCATGTTCAGCGGCTCCCGCTGCCAGCGCCCCATGGTGAAGGACCGCATTATCCGCACCATGATCCATCAGCAGGGTCTGCGCCTCTTCGGCAAGGTCCGGGTCCTCTTCGACCGCGACGACCAACTCACCCATCCGCGCCGCAACAGCAGCCGAATAGCCCAGGCCCGATCCTATATCGAGTACCATCTCATCCCCGTCAATTGCCGCAGCATCGAGCATTTTGGCAAGCGTCCGAGGCTCAAGCATGGCACGCCCCTCGCCCAGGTCGATCATCGCGTCGGCATAGGCCACATCGCGCTGCACATCCGGAACGAAAAGCTCGCGCGGGACGGTCAGCATGGCCTCGATGATCGGAAACTTGGTGACGTCCGATGGGCGGACCTGGGTGTCCACCATCATACGGCGGCGGGTGGCGAAATCGGTCATAGTCTGGCTCACTTGTAGATCGCTTACCGGCTTTTGCCATAATGGCACGGCCCCGGCAACGTCCCATCGCGGCAAAACCCCGCCCCGACGCCCAATTGCATGACGAGAATTGACGCCGAGCCCGCAGCTGCGACCCGGACGCGCCCCAATCCCCTAAGCCCACCGATGCTGCCGCGCGCCGGAATCTGCGCAGGCAACAGGGAAGCGCAGGAAAGTAAGGCGATCGGCAAAATCAGTGTGGCGACAGTCTTGCGCTTCACGCGCGCCAGTGCTAGATCGCCGCTACACCGCAAGGGCTTATGCCCTGCCGAGGCGAGTTGGCGGAGTGGTGACGCAGCGGATTGCAAATCCGTGTACACCGGTTCGATTCCGGTACTCGCCTCCATTTCTCCGAAAGCCGTTCCCCGAGAAGCGCTGACACTATCCTCAACGAGGTTCTCGGCGAGTGCCCCGCTTGTCAGGAATGCTCCTCGGCGGCGGTGGCGGCGAGCGCGCGATTATAGGCCTTGAGCGCGTCTATGTGATAGAGTGCACCGACCGGGGTTTCGGCACCGTCCTCTTCGCGGACCACAACCGGGATACAGGCATGTTCGTCGCGGTCGAACCAGGGCATTGCCGCTTCGAGCGTGGCGCTTGCGGGCACACATACGCCCTCGGCAATCAGCGCCTCGCAGCCCGCGCGGTCCAGGCAGCGCGGGTCACCCAAGGGCCGCATCACCGCGCCTGCGCGCAGCATCGCCAGCAGATAGGCCTGGGGCCCCGCCGCCAGATGCACGTCGCGCCGCTCCAGCTGGGTCAGAAAGAAGGACCGGTCCACCAGTCGCGACGCCAGCGCCGTCGACATGCTGACCGAGGCCATCACCGCCAGGCCGATCTGCCAGTCGCCGGTCAGTTCGAACACGATCATCGTGGTCGAGATCGGCGCCCCCAGAACCGCCGCCGCCACCGCCCCCATGCCGGCAAAGGCATAGAGCACATGGGTGCCCGACACATCCGGCAGCATCCGCGTGGCGATCAGGCCAAAGGCCAACCCGGTCAACGCCCCGATCATCAGCGAGGGCGAGAACACGCCGCCCCCCATGCGCCCCCCCATGGTGAGCGCCAGTGCAACCGTCTTGATCACCGCGAACAGGATTGCGGTGCCAAGCGCCAGTTCGCCGCTCAACGCCAGCAGCGTCGTCTCGTAGCCCACTCCGATGATATGCGGAAACCAGATCGCCAGCAGCCCCAGCAACGCGCCCGATACCGCCGGGCGCAACCAACGCGGCATGTGCAGGCGGTTCTGCACATGGGTGCCCAGGTCCTCGGCCAGAAAGACGGACCGCATCATCAATAGCGACACCAGCCCACAAACCAGCCCAAGCAACAGAAATGCCGGCAGTTCGACATAGAATTGCAGCGCTCCGGGCGTATTGAGGATGAATTCTGTCACATCGCCCCGGTCCAAGCGGTTAATCACCGTCCCGGCAATCGAGGCGATGACGATCGGGGCAAAGGCATGGACCGCGAAATGCCGCAACACCACCTCAAGCGCAAAAAGCGCACCGGCGATGGGGGCATTGAAACTGGCCGAAACCGCAGCCGCCACGGCACAGCCAAGCAGGTCGCGCCCAGTGATGCCGTCGGCGTTGATGCGCTGGCAGACCCAGGTCGAAATCACCCCGGCAAGATGCACCACCGGCCCCTCTCGTCCGCTTGAGCCGCCGGAGCTGAGCGTGACCAGAGAGGCCAGCATCGAGCCGATCCCGGCCCGCATCTCGACCCGGCCATCGGTCAGCGCTGCCCCCTCGATCACGTCGGCGACCGAGCGGACGCGGCCATCAGGCGTAGTCTTGTGCAGGATCAGACCAACGACAAGCCCGCCGATAATGGGGATCACCAACAACCAGTACCAGGGCAGGTTCGCGGCATGGCTGTGCAGGAAACGCACATCTTCATTTCCATAAAGAACCGATTGCAGGGCGTTGATTCCCTTACGAAAAGCAACCGCCGCAATCCCCGCCGCGATGCCGATCGCAAGGGCGATGAACCAGAACTGCACCTGACTGGGACCGCGATGGCGCAGCACATGCCAGGCATCGACAATCTCGGCCTTGGCCTGAAGAAACTGCTGCACCAGAACAGTGCGGGTGGATTGGGTCATCAGGCACTCGCGAAGGTCTTTTAACCTTACTAGGACACCGGGGACCGTCAGGAAAGGCAAAACCCGTTGAGTCTCACAGGCTTGTGCGCCGGTGTTGCCGTCAGGCGTCGAGCAGGGCGCGGGCGGCGGCGCGGGCGGCCTCGGTCACGGTATCGCCCGACAGCATGCGGGCGATCTCGTCCTCGCGCTCGGGGTCCGAAAGCGCCACCACCGTGGACAGCGTCGCACCGGCCTCAACCCGCTTCTGCACCCTCCAGTGATGAGCGCCGCGCGCGGCCACCTGCGGCGAGTGGGTCACCACCAGCACCTGCCCCGCGCCTGCCAGCGCTTCGAGCCGTCGGCCCACCGCATCGGCGGTGGCGCCGCCGACGCCGCGGTCGATCTCGTCAAAGATCATCGTCTTGCCGCCATCATCGCCGCGCAGACAGACCTTGAGCGCCAGCAGAAAGCGGCTGAGTTCACCGCCCGAGGCGATGCGGTTCAGCGGCCCGGCGGGCGCGCCGGGATTGGTGGCCACCTCGAATGCGACCACGTCACGCCCCTCGGGGCCGGTCTCGCCCTCGGTGATCCGGGTCTGAAACACTGCACGCTCCATCTTGAGCGGGGCCAGTTCGCGCATCACCGCCGCGTCCAGTTCCCCGGCCGAGGCCTGGCGGGCCTGTGACAGAGCCGCCGCCGCCGCCTCATAGGCGGCCTCGGCCTTGGCCAGCGCCGCGCGTTGCGCCGCCAGATCGGCATCGCCCGCATCCAGTGCTGCCAGCTTGCCGCGCAGGGTGTCTGCAAACGGGCCCAACTCGTCCGGGGCAACGCCATGTTTGCGCGCCAGCGCCCGGATCGCGAACAGACGTTCCTCCAGTTCTTCCAGCTCCGCCGGATTGAACTGGAGCGCATCCAGACAGTCTTCGACCCCCGACTGCGCCTCTCCCAGCTCGATCAGCGCCCGGCCCAGCGCCGCAACGGCGGCCTCCAGCCGGCCCTCGGCCCTATCGGCGACCCCGTCGAGCCAGCGGATCGCGTCGCTCATGGCGCCCTCGGCCCCATCGCTGCCGATCAGGGCAAAGGCACGGGCGACATCGTCGCGGATGCGTTCGGCCCCCTGCATCAGGCGTCGGCGGGCGTCCAACTCGGCCTCTTCTCCCGGCTGTGGGTCGAGCGTGTCTAGCTCTCCGACCGCGTGGCGCAGATATTCCTCTTCGGCGCGTACCGCCTCCAGCGCCGCCTCGGTGGCGGCAACCGTCTTGCGGGCTTTGACCTGGGCGGTCCAAGCCGCGCGAACCGCCTCAAGCTCGGCCGTCAGACCGGCATAGGTATCCAGCATCGCCCGGTGGCCGCGCGGGTTCAGCAGGCCTCGGTCGTCATGCTGGCCATGCAGCTCGATCAGCGTCTCGGAAAGCGCCCGCAGCACCTCGCCCGAACAGCGGCGGTCATTGACCCATGCGGTCTTGCGTCCGTCGGCGGTGTTGACCCGGCGCAGCAGCAGCGTTTCGGCACCGGGCAGACCGGCCTCGGCCAGTACCGCATGCGCTGCATGACCGGGAGCCAGATCGAACTCGGCCGTCACCTCGCCCTGTTCTGCGCCCTGACGCACCAGCTCGGCCCGGCCCCGCCAGCCAAGGACAAAACCCAGACTGTCGAGCAGGATTGACTTGCCCGCCCCGGTTTCACCCGTCAGCACGTTGAGACCAGGCCGGAAGTCCAACTCCAGTCGGTCGATGATCAGCATGTCCCGGATTTCAAGCGCCCGCAGCATCGTAAGCCCCGCAGGACGGGCCGATGGCCCGTCGCCCTGTTACAACCACTGCCCCTTGATCGACTGCCGGTACACCTGGCTCAGCCAGTTGTTGCCGACATCGCGCATCTTCAGCCCGCGCGCGGTCAAGAGCTTGTAGCTCGCCTCGTACCATTCCGAGGACTGGTAGTTGTGGCCCAGGATCGCGCCCGCCGTCTGCGCCTCTTCAACCAGGCCCAGTGACAAATAGGCCTCGACCAGACGGTGAAGCGCCTCGGCGGTGTGGGTCGTGGTCTGGAAGTCCTCGACCACAACGCGGAACCTGTTGATCGCGGCCGAATAATGTTGGCGGCGCAGGTAATAGCGGCCGATCTCCATCTCCTTGGCGGCAAGATGATCAAAAGCCAGATCGAATTTCAGGATCGCCGAAGTGGCATATTCGCTGTCGGGATAGACCTCGATCACCGTGCGCAGCGCCTGGAGCGCCTGAAAGGTCAGGCCCTGATCGCGTCCGACCTCGTCGATCTGGTCGTAATAGCTGAGCGCCAGCAGATACTGGGCATAGGCCGCGTCCTCATCCGCCGGGTAAAAGTCGATATAGCGCTGCGCGGCGGCGCGGCTTTCGGGATAATCCTTGCCGGAATGATAGGCAAAGGCCTGCATGATCAGCGCGCGCTTGGCCCAGTTCGAATAGGGATAAAGCCGCTCGACCTCGGAGAAGTAATAGGCCGCGTCATCCGTCCGCTTGACCGACAGTTCATATTCTCCGCGCTCGAATATCTGCTCCGGCGTATAGCCGTCCAGATTCTGGCTGCGATCAGCCGCGGTGCGAAAACCACCGCCGTCGCAGGCTGCCAGGAGCGTCGCCAAAAGAAGTGCGCCAACCAGTCTGGTACCTGCCCTGCTGCCAATCATACCGCTAGTCCTTGTCGTCTTGCGTGCGAGGTGTATCCCCCGATTGCGCCTTGGTCTAGCACATTAAATTCCTCTGCAAAACGCCTTAAAAGCGTCGCCCGGCACAGGGCCGGGCGACGAAAGGCAAAGCAAGGGTTCATCTGACCGTTTCAGGCAACCTGAGGGATTTCCGCCCAGATCAGCCCCTGGCCGGGCAGACGCGCGGCCTGTTCCGGGGTGCACAACACGGGGCGCACTGCACCCGGCGTTTCAAACAGCGCGCGCAGCAGCGCATTGGTCAGGGCATGGCCGGCCTTTTCGCCGACATAGCAGCCGAGAATCGGGCCACCCGCCATGTAGAGATCGCCCAGCGCATCCAGCATCTTGTGGCGCACCGCCTCGTCGGCGTGGCGCAGACCGCCCGGCGTCAGGATCTCGTCGCCATCAACGACCACGGCATTTTCCAGCGTGCCCCCCAGGGCCAGCCCGTTGGCGCGCATCGCCTCGACATCGCCGCGCCGACAAAAGGTGCGGCTGTCGCTCAACTCGCGTGCAAAGCTGCCGTTGCGCATGTCCATGCGACGGGTCTGGCGCCCGATCGCGCTGTCTTCGAAATCAATGGTGAACTCGATCTCCAGCCCGTCCGACGGCATCAGGGTGGCGCGCGCGCCGTCCTTTTCCACCGTGATGGGCTTGAGCACTTCATAGGCCAGCACAGGCGAGGCCTGCTGGCGTACACCGCGCGCCATGATGCCGCGCACAAACTCGACCGAGGAGCCGTCCATGATCGGCACTTCGGGCCCGTCCAGTTCGATCAGCGCGTTATGCACGCCACAACCGGCCAGCGCCGCCATGATGTGTTCGACCGTCGACACCGACACACCGGCGGCGTTCACCAGACGGGTGCACAGCGGGGTGCGGTCGACCAGATCATAGATCGCGGGGATCATTGCATCGCCGATCTCGATATCCGTCCGTTTGAACCAGATGCCGTATCCGGCTGCGGCTGGGCGAAGGGTCATGCGGACGGGTTTACCCCCATGCAGACCAATGCCCTGGAAGGTGACCGAGGATTTCAGCGTATGTTGCAAGATAGGCCTCTGACGGTTGCCTACAGCCTCTGCGAGCTGTGTTGACAATCAGGTAAGTGAGGGGGGCTGCTGGCTCAACTCAATCTTTGCAACGGTTTGAAACATCCGCGAAACAGATCGGCAATTCCCTGCCGCTTTAGACCTATGTCATTGATTTAAAAAGAAAAAAGGTCGCCATCCGGCGACCCTTTGTAACCATTTTGTGACCGCTATCAGTTGGCTTGACGGCGCAGGAAGGCGGGAATTTCGATCCGCTCCTGATCGGGGTCGGCCTCGGCCTGCGCGGGTGCCGTAGCGTCATTCGGGCGCATCACGGGCTGCTTGCGGGCCACGGCAGGACCACGATCCGCCGGGGTGTCCGGAGCATGTCCAGTCATCCGGTCGATCAGACGATTAAAGCCGAAACGCGGCTTGTCTCCGGCTGGCTGCTGGGGCGCGCGATGGCCCTGCTGCGGCGCCGAGGGCACCTTTTGCGCGGCGGCCTGAAGGCGACGCATCGCTTCGGGCGACGGCGTGCCGGGGGCCGGGGCGCGCGGCGCGACAAAGGTTTCGACCGGCGCTTCTTCCTCTTCGACATAGGCGCGCGGTTCAAAGGCGGGAACCTGCGGCTGATAGGCCGGCGGCGGCAGGCCGTCATCGTCCAGCAGTTCGGGCTCGTCGCCCGTATCCAGAATGTCCTCGCCCAGATCATGCGCGGCCACCTGCTCGACATCCATGCCCTCGAACAGGCTGGGTTCCTCGGCAGCTTCGGCGACGGTCTCGCGTGCCGCGGGCTGCTCCAGCGTCAGCGGCGCCGGCTTCTCTTCGGCGGCCACCTTCTGCTTGAGCGGCGCATTCATCGGACGGCGCGGCACGGGCATGTCGTGTTGCACGTCCACCGCATCGATGCCGGTCGCCACGACCGAAACCCGCATTGCGCCGTCCATCGAGGTATCCAGCGTCGAACCGACGATGATATTCGCATCGGGGTCGACTTTCTCGCGAATAATATTGGCCGCCTCGTCCAGTTCGAACAGGGTCAGATCATGGCCACCGGTGATGTTGATCAGCACACCTTTGGCGCCGTTCAGGCTGATCTCGTCCAGCAGCGGGTTGGCAATCGCCTTTTCGGCGGCCTGCACGGCGCGATCCTCGCCTGCGGCCTCGCCGGTACCCATCATCGCCTTGCCCATCTCGTCCATCACCGCGCGCACGTCGGCGAAGTCGAGGTTGATCAGGCCCGGACGCACCATCAGATCGGTGACACCCTTGACGCCCTGATACAGTACGTCGTCGGCCATCGAGAAGGCTTCGGTGAAAGTGGTCTTTTCGTTGGCCAGGCGGAACAGGTTCTGGTTCGGGATGATGATCAGCGTATCGACCACCTTTTGCAGCGCGTCGACGCCATCCTCGGCCTGACGCATGCGCTTGGCGCCCTCGAACTGGAACGGCTTGGTCACCACGCCCACGGTCAGCACACCCAGCTCACGCGCGGCCTGCGCGATGATCGGCGCCGCGCCGGTGCCGGTACCGCCACCCATGCCGGCGGTGATGAAGCACATATGCGCCCCGGCCAGATGGTCGACGATCTGCTCGATGCTTTCTTCGGCGGCGGCGGCCCCAACGGTGGCGCGCGCGCCTGCGCCCAACCCTTCGGTCACCTTGACGCCCAGCTGGATGCGTGAGGGCGCATGGCTCTGCTGCAGCGCCTGTGCATCCGTATTGGCGACGACGAAATCGACGCCTTCCAGCTGTTTTTCAATCATGTTGTTGACGGCATTGCCGCCAGCGCCCCCGACCCCGAAAACGGTGATCCGCGGCTTCAACTCGTCCTGTCCGGGCATCGAAAGGTTCAGTGTCATGCTCTGTCCGCCTGTTTTACCCCCGCCTTGCGCGGGGTTTTTCTTACCTATCTACAGATAATCCTACTGATATTGCGGCGGCTCGTCACGCCCAAATCGCAAAAAAGCCACAAAATATGGAAAGATTCTGCACCCGAACGCGGTATTTCGCCGATCAATGCAGATATAGCGGTTCGACATCCACCGGACACAACGAACCATTGGCCCGCACGCGTGGCGCCACGGGACAAGCATCAGACTCTGGCGGGACCTGCTCGTCCCTCTGCGGTACCGCTTTGCGGGTACCTTGCCTCTTTTCTAACATGGCGAACGGTCGATGTCATCCGCATCCTGAAGGAGAGCGCGGATTTCTTCGGCATGGATCAAGGGCTTGTCCAGCCGGCAAGACCGCTCTTACCAGTTGTCGCGGAACCATTTGACCGCCCGGCGCAGCGACCGGGCCGGATAGCGGTCGACAGGGACCTCGAAATCCCACCATTCGTCCTGCGGATGCGCGGCAAACAGGCTGAGGCCCACCGCCGAGGAGAACCCCGGCCCGGTGGCCGATTGCGGCAGGCCATGCACCCGCAAGGGACGGCCCAGGCGCACGCGCTGTCCCAGAATGCGGCTGGCCAGCCCATCAAGCCCCATGATCTGGCTGCCGCCGCCGGTCAGCACGATCTGCTGGCTTGGCAGATGTTCGAACCCGGCCGCATCCAGCCGCGCCCGCACCTCCTCGAGGATTTCTTCGACCCGCGGCCGCATGATGCCGATCAGCTCGGCCCGGCTGACGGTGCGGCGGTCATGCTCCCAGTCGCCGGTATCGCCACCGATGTCGATCATCTCGCGGTCATCGGCCCCGGTGGCATGCACGCCGCCGGAAAAGGTCTTGATCCGCTCGGCGTTGGCGGTAGGCACGCCTAGCCCCATCGAGATATCGCCGGTCACGTGATCGCCGCCCATGCGCACGCAATCGGCATAGATCATGTGTTTCTTGAGAAAGATCGAAATGCTCGTGGTGCCGCCGCCCATGTCGATACAGGCGGCCCCCAGTTCCTGCTCGTCCTCGACCAGCGCCGAAACACCTGAAACATAGGCCGAGTTGGCCACACCAGCCAGTTCCAGGTCACATCGCTTGATGCAATGGGCCAGGTTGCGGATCGCTGTGGCGTCTACCGTCAGCATATGCATGTCCACCGCCAGGCTCTGACCCAGTTGCCCGCGCGGGTCGATCAGGCCCGAGCGGTTGTCGAGCGCGAAATTCACCGGCTGGGCATGCAGTACCTCGCGCCCGGCGCCGTATTCGGGCACCTCGCAGGCATTCAGCACCCGACCGATCTCAGCCTCGGTCACCACTTGGGTTTCCAGTTCCACCTTGGCATCCAGCCCATAGGAGCGCGGGTTCGCCCCCGAGAAACAGGCGATCACGTGATCGACCCGGATATCGGCCATCTTCTGCGCCGCCTGCAATGCGGTGCGGATCGCGCGCTCGGTCTCCTGCATGGCGGTGATCTCGCCGAACTGCACCCCGCGCGAACGGGTGGTGGCTGCACCAATAACCCGAAAGCCGGTTTGGCCCGCCATCGAGCCGATGGCACTGTCATCAGACAGGCGGCTGCTGCCGTCAAAGCGCAGGATCAGGCAGGAAATCTTGGAACTGCCCACATCCAGAATGGCCACCACGCCCCGCTGTATCGCCTGTTGGCGCATCTGACGCATTGCCCGCTGCGACTGATAGAGATCCGTCATCATCTGTCTTACTGCCCGTTTCCGCCCGTATTCCTGACCCGCAGCCACTCGGCCGAGGCCGCCTCTGTCATGCGGATCGTGGGGCGCGTGCCCAGCCGCATGTCCACGACCGCGATATCGCGATCCAGCAATTCCTGCACTTCGTTCACCGCCAGCACCCGTTCCAGCGCCTGCACCGGGCGCTTGGCGGGCAACTGAATCGCCTGCCCGCGGTCCAGCACCAGATCCCAGCGCCGTTCGCCCACCCAGACCAGGCCGCGCAACCGGTCGCCCAGCGGTTGGGCGGTCTGGATCAGGCGCAGCGCTTCGGCGACATTGGCATCGGCCCCCTCGCCCGCGATCAGCGGCAGGTCGGGGCGAGCCCTCCGTTCGGGCAGGTCATCCACATGGGCGCCGGTCTCGTCAAGCATCTCGACACCGGCACGGGTGCGCCAGACAACCGCTGGCTGCCGCTCGACCACGTCGACCTGCAACACGCCGCCGGGACGGATGCGCACCGTGGCGCTCTTGACCGGGTCCAGCCCCGCGATCACCTCACGGATTTGCTCGACATCCAGTTCGAACGAACTGATCGGAAAATCGATCGGCACCACCTCGCGAATATCTGCCGCCAGATGGGTTCCGGCACCGTCGATGGCCATCAGGTTGACCATGAATTCGGGACGCTCCTGGATCGAGGCGCGAATATCGGCGACAAAGGCATTGAGCGCGTCGCGCCGCTGTTCGCTGGCCAGAAACGCACTGCCCAGCGCAAAGATGAGGCAGAAAGGCACCCCGATCCGCAGGCCAAGGCGGATGCCCGGCGTCAGCATCCAGCGCTGTACCCGATAGCTCAGCCGTGACGGGGCCGGGTCCGAGCGTTTCGGCGTCGGCTTGAGCCGCGCCAAGCCGTCCAGCCGCATCGCCCCTGCCAGCGGTGCCGCATCGCCCGCGCCGCTGTCAAAGTCGGCGTCCTGCCCGGCGGGCAGTTGCGGGCGAAACCGGACCGGCAGCAGGGTGCGGCTCAGCGATCGCACGAAGCATCCTCCACCATCCAGGCGCAGAGCTGGCCAAAACTCATGCCGGCGGCAATCGCCTGCTCGGGCGCCAGCGAGGTGGGCGTCATACCCGGTTGGGTGTTGGTCTCCAGCAGGAACAGCCCATTGGCGCCGCGGCTTTCGTCCCAGCGAAAATCGGTGCGGCTGAGGCCACGGCAGCCCAGCGCCTTGTGCGCGCGCAGGGCATAATCCAGGCACAGGTCGAAGATTTCACGCGGCAGGTCAGCGGGGATCACATGACGCGATCCGCCGGGGCTGTATTTGGCGTGGTAGTCATACCAGCCATCGGTCAGGATATCGGTGACGCTCAGCGCCCGGTCGCCCAGAACCGTTGTCGACAGCTCGCGGCCCGGTACATATTCCTCGACCATCAGCGTCGCGGGCAGGTCAGGCGCCAGCACGGGCGGGCCATTGGCTGCCTCGGTCACGATATAGACCCCGACCGAGCTGCCTTCGTTATAGGGTTTGACCACATAGGGCGGTTGCATCAGATGGGCCGCCTCGATGGCGCCGCGCTCGGCCAGAAGGCTGGCGGCGACCGGCAGTCCGGCGGCGCGATAGGCTTCCTTGCTGCGCTCCTTGTCCATCGCCAGGGCCGAGGCCAGAACGCCCGAGCTGGTATAGGGGATGCGCAGCCATTCCAGCAGGCCCTGAACGCAGCCATCTTCGCCCCAGCGACCATGCAATGCGTTAAATACGACATCGGGCGCGATCGCGCGCAACCGGTCGCAGAGGTCGGGGCCGGCATCCAGCTCCACCACCTCGAAACCTTCTCCCCGCAGGGCGGCGGCGCATTCACGCCCCGATACAAGCGACACCTCGCGCTCGGCCGAGGGTCCGCCCATCAATACCGCCACCTTGGGGTTTGTCCTGCTCGACATACCCAATTCAGTGCCTCTATGTCATCCGGGCCTTATTTGGCGACCCGCTTTTGCCCCGGACTCCGCCCCCTGTTTTGGCCTGAAAGGGTTCGCGGTTTCGGGATGTTAGCCGTCTTACGGATCTCCGACCCGCATGATTTCCCACTCTAGCGTTATGCCGCTGGTGTCGTAAACCTTTTTTCGCACCTCTTCGCCCAGACCTTCGAGATCCGCCGCCGTGGCGCCACCGGTGTTGATCAGGAAATTCGAGTGCATCTCGCTCATCTGCGCGCCGCCGCGCCGGGCGCCGCGCATACCGGCCTCGTCGATCACCTTCCACGCCTTCAGCTCATGGGTATCATCCGCCCTCCCGGTCGAGGAAAACCCGGCCGGGTTGCGAAAGGTCGAGCCGGCGCTGCGTTCCTTGGTGGGCTGGGTCTGGTCGCGCTTGTCCAGCTGCGCCTGCATCCGGGCATGCAGCGCCTCGGGGTCGCCCGGAGTGCCCTGCAGACTGGCCGAGACCAGCACCGCGCCCTCGGGCAGGTCGCTCTGCCGGTAGCGAAAGTTCAGATCAGAAGCGCCCAGCGTCACCAGTTCACCCGAGCGCAGCACCACCTGGGCCGAGCGGAACACGTCCGCCGTATAGCTGCCATAACAGCCCGCGTTCATCCGCACCGCCCCGCCAATGGAACCGGGAATGGTGCGCAAAAAGGTCAGATCAACACCCGCATCCGCCGCTCGCCGGGCCACATGCGCATCCAGCGCGGCGGCACCAGCGGTGACCGTGCCGCCCGTCACATCGATAGCGTTAAAGCCACGCCCGAGCCGGATCACCACCGCGCGCAGACCGCCATCGCGCACGATCAGGTTCGACCCGACCCCCATGGGGAACACTGCCACTTCGGCAGGAAGCATGCGCAGGAAAGCTTGCAGATCGGCGATATCGGCGGGCTGGAACAGCCAGTCCGCCGGCCCACCCACCCTGAGCCAGGTCAGCTCGGACAGGTCCCGGTTCGGCGTCAGCTTGCCGCGAATTGCGCTTGTGTCGATCATGTCAGCTCGTCTTTTTGTCACGTCGGCGGGATGTAACCCGGAAGCACCGGTCGGGACAACGCCAAAGCTCAGCTGCCGCGGCGCCAGCCGACCCAGCCGACAAATCCCCCCAGCACAAGGCCCAGGATCACCGGCCCCACCCCCAGCGCCGACAACGCCGCAATGCCGATTGCGGCCCAAGGGTCATCGAGGCTCTGAGCATAGAGCATCAGCCCCGCCAATGCGCCGCTGGCGATCATCGCAAGGCTGAGCACCCGGCGCCAGCCACCGGCGCGGGCGAGCCGACGCCCCAGATAGGCGCCCCCCAGCCCCAGCAGCGTGGGCACGACATAGAGCAGCAGATTATCCATCGCTACGGCGCCTCAGGCATCCGATCCCGGCGCCCAGCAACAGGCCCAGCCCGATCGGCGCGCAGAAAAGCATGGCGACGATGCCGGGGCCCATCCCCTCCCATCCGAAGTGTTGCGACTGAAAGATCAGCAGCCAGACTGCAATCGCTGCGAGCAACGCCCCCAACAAGGCCCAGACGGCGGCGCCAATCCGGGCGAGGAGCGCCCCCACCACCAGTCCAAGGGCCAATAGCGCAAGCGGTATGGCGAACTCGGCCTCCATCCCCGGTCAGGCGCGCGGTCGCCGCAGCCAGCGCCCCAGATAGATAACCGGCCAGCGCAGCACCGACATGCCCGCCGCCAGCACCACCAGCCCGATCCAGGGACCATTCTCATAGGTCACATAGCCCAACAGCGGAATGCCCAGCGCGATCAGCGCATAGGCCCGGCGCCAGTGGTGATCACGGCTGGGAAGCATCGCCAACACATTGGCGGCCACCGCCCAGAGACAAGCCAGGATCAGCGACAGGGTCATTCCGCGCGCTCCGCCGGACCAAAGGCCTTGCGCCAGAAATAGCGCAGCGGATTTCGGAACATCGACACAAAACCCGCCAGCGCCAGCAGGCCGGCCAGCAAACCATGCTCATACCCGATGGCAACGATCAGCACGGGCGCCAGGATCAACAGCATCAGCCCCGGCGCATATTGGCGGCGCATGGGCAAAAGCGCGACCACGGTCGCGGCGATCACCCACAAGGCCCCCAACAGGATTGTCCAACTCATAGAATTCCCCTTACCGCAACCGACAGCGCCCCCAGCGACAACACCAGCCCCAGAACGGGTACCACCATCGGAACGCGGAACCGCGCCTCGGGCGCGCGTCTTTTTTGAACGATCAAGGCGCCGTTGACCAGCGCAAACACCGCCAGCAGGATCGAGGATGTGGTCTCGGCCAGCGTCTCGACCGGCACATAGAGCGCGCAAAAGATCACCGCCGCCCCCACCATAAGCGTTGCCAGCACCGGCGTGCCGAACCGCGGATGGGCATTGTGAAAGAGCGCCAGCGCCGGGTTGCGCCCGCCCAGGCCGTAAAGCACGCGGGTGGCCATGACGATCTGCGCCAGGATGCCGTTCAGCGCCGCAAACACCGCGATGGCCGACAGAAAGCCCGCGCCGCTGCCGCGCCCATGTTGCCAGACCAGCGCCAGCGGGCTTTCGGATTGACCCAACTCCGCCAGCGGCACCGCGCGCACCGCCGCCCAGGCCACCAGCGCATAGAGCACCGAGGTCACCACCAGCGAGATCAGGATGGCGCGCGGCAGGGTACGCTCGGGCGCCTCGACCTCTTCGGCCATGTTGACGATATCCTCGAAACCGATGAAGGCGAAGAAAGCCAGAACGCCGCCCAGCCCGATGCCGGTCCAGACAGGCGGCGCCGGGGCGACCCAGTCGGGCGAGGGGTCGGCCCCCAGCCCGGCCCAGACCACCAGCGCCAGCCCGGCCAGTTCGACCACGGTGAACACCGCCGCCAGCGCCAGGCTTTCCAGCACTCCGACGATGGCCACCAGCGTCAGCGCGCCGCCAATGCCGATCATCGCCCAGACCGGGTCGATCTCGGTCACGGCGGTCAGATAGCCGACCCCGCCGCGCAGCACCGCCCCGGCCGAAACCGTGCCCGCCACCACAACGGCAAGACCCACCAACAGCGCCAGAGATTGGCTGTTCAGTCCGGTTCCCACATAGGCGGCCTCGCCCGCCGCCTCGGGCAGGCGGGTGGAGAATTCCGCATAACTGAGCGCAGTGGGCGCCGCGATGAGACCGGCCAGCAAAAAGGCGACCGGCGCCCAGACACCGGCATCGCCCGCCACGGCACCCACCAGAACATATATTCCCGCGCCCACCATGACACCGATGCCATAGGCGGTGAGCAGGCCCAACCCGATCCGTCGTTTCAGTGGCGCGGCCATGATCCTCTCTCCTGCGCTCTACCGGCCCGTTCCTGCCGGACCGGTCCCTACCCTACAGTGCATTAGGAGAATGACAGCCCGACCCGTCGCCGCACGGGCGGCGCGGGCGCGGGCCTATCCCTTCAGCCGATCGGGCAGGCCGTTGGCCCAGGCGCTGATCGTGCCGGCACCCAGACAGACCACCATGTCGCCCGGACGTGCCTGCTCGCGCACCAGCCGTTCCAGGTCATCCTCGCTGAGGATGGCGCGGGCATGGCGATGGCCATGCCGGATCAGCCCGGCGACCAGCGAGTCGCGGTCGGCGCCGGCGATCGGCGTCTCGCCGGCGGCATAGACCTCGGCGATGGCAACCACATCGGCCTCGTTGAAACAGGCGCAGAAATCGTCGAACAGGTTCGACAGGCGCGAATAGCGGTGCGGCTGATGCACGGCGATGACCCGGCCCTCGCTGGCCTGGCGCGCCGCTTTCAGCACGGCGGCGATCTCGACCGGGTGATGGCCGTAATCGTCGATGATGGTGACGCCGTCCACCTCGCCCACCTTGGTAAAGCGGCGGTTGACGCCACCAAAGGCGGCCAATGCGGCGCGGATCTCGTCGGCCTTCATGCCCAGATGGCGGGCCACGGCCACCGCGCTCAGCGCGTTCGATACGTTGTGATCGCCCGGCATCGGCAGGGTGCAGCCCTCGATCACCATCTCTTCATGTTGAAGCTGGATGTCGAAATGCGCCACCCCGCCCTTGTAGGTCAGGTTGATCGCACGCACATCAGCCTGGGCGTTGAAGCCGTAGGTGCGCACGCGGCGGTCGGTGATCCGACCTACCAGTGATTGTACCTCGGCATGATCGGTGCAGCAGACGGCGATGCCATAGAACGGAATGTTCGAGACAAAGTCATAGAACCCCTGCCGCAGACCCTCGATCGAGCCCCAGTGCTCCATATGCTCGGGGTCGATATTGGTGACGATGGCCACGGTGGCGGGCAGCCGGTTGAACGAACCGTCGCTTTCATCGGCCTCGACCACCATCCATTCGCCCTGCCCCATCCGCGCGTTCGAGCCATAGGCATGGATGATGCCGCCATTGATCACGGTCGGATCAAATCCGCCTGCCACCATCAGTTCCGCCATCATGGTGGTCGTGGTTGTCTTGCCATGGGTGCCAGCAATGGCGATGTTGGATTTCAGCCGCATCAGCTCGGCCAGCATGTCCGCGCGACGCACCACCGGTAGGCCCTGCGCGCGGGCACCATCCAGCTCGGGATTGCCGGGCTTGATCGCTGAAGAGATCACCACCACGGCAGCGCCGTCCAGGTTCTCGGCACTCTGTCCCACGAAGATTTCGGCGCCCAGCCCAGCCAAACGCTCGGTTATCTTCGAGCCCCTGAGGTCGGAGCCCTGCACCCGGTACCCTAGGTTCAACAAGACCTCAGCGATGCCCGACATGCCGATGCCGCCGATGCCGACAAAATGGATCGGGCCGACATCCTGCGGCAGTTTGGTGGCAGCGGTCATGGTGTCTCCTTCTCGGCCAGCTGTTCGACCAGTCCGACCAGACGTTCGGTTGCATCGGGGGCGCCGGTGGACAGGGCCGCGTTGGCCATCTGCAGCGCCGCGTCCGGATTGGTCAAGACCGCCACGATCTGCTCTGCCAGCGCGGCGCTGTCAAGGGCGCGTTCCGGGATCAGGATCGCCGCATTGGCGCCGGTCAGCGCGCGGGCATTGGCAGTCTGGTGATCGCCAGTGGCCGCCGCGTAGGGGATCAGGATCGAGGGGCGCCCGATCACACTGATATCGGCAACGCTCGAGGCGCCCGCGCGGCTGATCACCAGTTGCGCCTCGGACATCCGCCGGGGCACATCGTGAAAGAAGGGTTCGACCTCGGCGTCGATACCATGGGCGGCATAAAACTCACTCACCCGCGCACCGTCCTCGTCGCGGGCCTGATGGGCGACGCGGATATACTGACGCAGCTCTTCGGGCAGGGCGGCGATGGCACCGGGCACCACATCGCTGAGGATGCGGGCGCCCTGGCTGCCGCCCATCACCAGGATCGACATCGGATAGGGTCCGGGCGGGATATAAGCGGCACCGGCCCGTTCCAGCACGGCGGCCCGAACAGGATTGCCCACATGCACGCCTTGGGCGCCCTCGGGCAGGTCGGTGGGCCAGACGCCGCAGGCAACGCAGGCAACCCGGCGGGCAAACACCTGGTTGACCCGGCCCAGCACACCGTTCTGTTCATGGATCATGCGCGGCAGCCTGAGCAGCGTTGCCGCCGCCAGCGCCGGGATCGAAGGATAGCCGCCAAAACCCACCACCACATCAGGGCGGTCGCGGCGCATCTGCATCGCGGCCCCGGCGATGCCCGTCGCGATGCGGGGCGCCACCATCGCCTTGGCCAGAACCCCGCCGCGGGCGAAGGTCGCGCTGGACACTTGCGTGATCTCGGTGGTGTGCGGGAACCCCCCGGTATAGCGTGCACCACGGGCGTCGGTGGACAGGCGCACCCGCCAGCCCTTGCGCAGCATCGCCTCGGCCAGGGCCTGGGCGGGGAACATGTGCCCCCCGGTCCCACCCGCCGCGATCATCAGGTATTTCCGCGTCATCCCAACCGCCTGTCTATCCGCGCCCGCGCAACAGGTCGCCAAGCTCTCCTTGCGGGCGGGTGCGGGTGAAACACAGAAGCATGCCCACCGCAATACCGCCCGCGATGAGCGAAGAGCCACCATAGCTCACAAAGGGCAGGGTCATTCCCTTGGCCGGCAGCAGGCGCACGGCCACCCCCATGTTGATCATCGCCTGCACGCCAAAGGTACAGGCAAGGCCGGTGCCTGCAAGGCGCAGGAACATGTCCCGTTCACGCATCAGTCGCAGCAGCGAGCGTACCACGATCGAGGCATAGAGCGCGATAATGATCAGAACCAGAACCAGCCCGTATTCCTCGGCCGCCACCGCGATGATGAAATCGGTATGGGCATCGGGCAGCGACCATTTCACCTGCCCCTCGCCAACACCGACGCCGAACAACCCGCCCTCGCGAATGGCGTTGGTGGCATAGCCCAGCTGTGTGGTGGGATCGACATCGGGGTTCAGAAACCCGTCGATGCGGCGGGCAAAATGTTCGGAACTGGAATAGGCGACCATGCCGCCCAGCACCACGACGCCGGCCATCGCCATCAGCAGCAGCATCGGCGCACCGGCCACGAAATACATAACGCCCCAGCCAAACAGGACCAGACAGGCCTGCCCGAAATCAGGCTGCATCACCAGCATCAGCACGATCGCCACGCAGAGCGCAAAGGACCACAGCCGCCCCGGCGGGCCGTTGATTTCCTGCGAGGCGGCAAACAGCCAGGCGGCGACCACCATGAAACCGGGCTTGAGAAACTCCGAGGGCTGCACCGAGGCGAAACCGAGCGAGTACCAGCGCACCGCCCCCTTGCCGAAATCGGTGCCGAACACCGGTAGCAGCGCCAGCGCCACGAAGGCGCCCAGAAAGCCCAGCACCGCAAGGCGACGCACCAGCACCGGCGACATCATCGAGGTCAGGAGCATCGCCACGATGGCCAGCCCCCCGAAAAACGCCTGCCGCTGCACGTAATGGAACGGATCGAACCCGTTGCGCGCGGCCAGCGGCGGCGAGGCCGCAAGGCCCAGCAGCAGCCCGATCCCGAACAGGATCAGCACGCAGGACATCGACCATTTGTCGAGTGTCCGCCACCATTTGGGAAGAATAGGTTCGCCGCCCCGCTCGGGGACCGCGCCATATACCATCTCGGTCATGACACCACTGCCGCTTGCTGCCTCGTTCGCGCCCCTGTTCGGGGTCTTCGTGCCCGGTTTGCGCCGGATCTGGTGCAAGAGTACTGCAAAGGCGCCCATCGTGCCAGAGGCTTTGTCCGGCACAGGCATTTCTCCGCCCCGGCGCGCGCGGGGGCGGAGAGGCGGGATCAGCCGGCCTTGCGCTGGCGGTACTCCGCCACCGGCAGGCCGGCGATCCCCCAATGTTCCATCTCGACCTCGTCTATGACGACAAACGTGGTCTCGGGGTTCTTGTTCAACACCTGCTTGAGCAGGTCGGTAACACCAGCGATCAGCTCGGCCTTCTGCGCAGGCGTCGCGCCCTCGCGGGTGATCTTGATGTTGACATAGGGCATGTGGGTCTCGGGGTCCTTGTTGGTCTCGGGGTCCTTGTTGGTCTCGGGGTCCGGCGCGCACAAGCGCGCCGGAAAGGGTCAGAGAGGTTCCGAATGGAACACCTTGGCCAGGATCTGCCAGCGCCCGTCCTGCCGCACAAAGGTCAGGAAATCGGTGAAATAGCTGTCACCGATGGCGCAGTTCACTACCGCCCGCGCCGTATCCGGCCCGGCAAAGTCGATCGACTGGATGCGGTCGCGCCGCGCCTCGCCCTTGCTGGCGGGCGAGACCCGCTGATCGACCACCGCGAAATAGGTCTCCATGTCGCGGTAAAGCCAGTCGCCACCGGTGGCACAGGCATAGATCGCCTGCGGGTGGAAGACCTGCCGCAACCGGGCGCTGTCGGCATGGTGCAACCCGTCGAAATAGGTCCCGATCACCGCCTGAACGGCGGCAAAGGGCGCCTCTTCGGTCGTCATGCTCATCCCAACAGCCCCTCGGCCTGCATCGCGGCGCGGGTGGCGGGGCGCTCGGCCACCCGGGCGACCAGCGCCTTGAGGTTGGGCACCGCGTCCAGCGACAGGCCCAGGAAATTGGCCCAGTTGGTAACCACGAACAGATAAGCATCAGCCACGCTGAACTGCGCCCCATTCAGATAGTCGCGGCCATCCGCCAGCATCGCCTCGACGATCTGCATCCGGCCATTGACCCGCTCGACCGCCGCGTCGCGCGCCTCGCCTTCCAGCGGCTTGCCCGAGAAGAACGGCCCAAACGCCTTGTGCAATTCCGAGGCGACGAAATTCAGCTGCTCCTGCACCCGGGTCCGGCCCAGGCCACCGCCCTGCGGCACCAGCCCGGCATCGGGGTTGCGCTCGGCGATCAGCTGCAGGATGGCGGCGCCCTCGGTCACGGTCTCGCCCCCGTCCAGCACCAGCGCGGGCACATATCCCTTGGGGTTGATGGCGCGGAAATCGCCGCCCGATGCGGTGGTGCCGGCGGCAGTGTCCACCTGCTCCAGTTCAAAGCTTTCGCCCGCCTCGATCAACGCGATATGGCTGGCCAGCGAACAGGCACCGGGTTTGTAATAGAGTTTCATCCGTTCCATCTCCTTTTGTCGGATTGCTCTGATGGGCTGGAAGTAATCACCCAGTTACCGAAGTAAACTTGATTTCCTTTTGTTACTGCTTTATCCGGTTACCCCACGGTTACCAGGTGAGAATCCAATGGCGCTCAAGATCACCCGCAACAAGGCCGCCCCCCTGCCCGGCCGCTGCCCGCTGAGCGAATGCATGAAGCTGCTGGGCGGCGCCTGGACCCCGAACGTGATCTGGTATCTCAGCGGCGGAGCACGGCGGTTCAACGAGCTGCGGGTCGATATCCCCGGCATCTCGGCCAAGATGCTGACCACCCGCCTGCGCGAGCTGGAGCACAAGGGCGTGGTCCAGCGCGAGGTGCGCCCGACCTCGCCGCCCTCAGTCGAATACAGCCTAACGGGTCTAGGGCAAGACCTGGTTCCCGCCATCCTGGCGATCGTCGATGTGGGCCATCGACTCAAGAACCGGGATCAGTGCCCCGCAACCCCCTGACGCACCAGCCTTTTGCGGCGCGTCACGTCGCGAACGGAACAGACGCGCCCCCGACCCGCCGCCACCATCGCCCCGTTACCGGGGCAAGGGGCAAAGGGCATGCGCTATTCGACAGGGGTCATTCTGGTGGCAACCGCCGCGCTGCTCTGGTCGCTGATGGGCCTTGCCATCCGCGAAATCGAAGTGGCCGGAACCTGGGCGATCCTGTTCTGGCGTTCGGCGGCGATGGTGCCCGCCCTGCTTGCCTTTTTTGTCTGGCGCAAACGCAAGCCGATCCTGCCCGCCCTGCGCGCCACCGGCCGGGCCGGGCTGATGGCGGGCTTTGGCCTGGTGGTCGCCTTTGCGGGCGCGATCTTTGCCATCCAGTCCACCACCGTGGCCAATGCGGTGTTCCTGTTCGCCGCCTCCCCCTTTCTGGCCGCAGCCCTAAGCTGGGTCGTGCTGCGCGAAACCGTGCGCCCCGCCACCTGGGCCGCCATCGCCATCGCCCTGGTCGGCCTGGTGGTGATGGTGCGCGAGGGGCTGGCGCTGGGGGCGCTGGCGGGCAATCTGGCCGCGCTCGCCTCGGCCATGGGGTTTGCGCTTTTCACCCTGTCGCTGCGCTGGGGACGGCTGGGCGACATGATGCCCGCCGTCGCCATCGGCGGCATGCTGTCGATGATGGTGGCGCTGGGAATGCTCGGGCTCACCGGTCAGCCGCTTTTGGTGCCCGCGCGCGACATCGCCATCGCCATGGCGATGGGCGCGGGGCTGCTGGCGGTGGGCATGGCGCTCTATACGATGGGCAGCCAGGTGGTGCCCGCAGCCGAACTGACGCTGATCACCATGATCGAGTCCATGCTGGCGCCGGTCTGGGTCTGGCTGATCCTGGGGGAAGAGGCCAGCGCAGGCACCCTCTGGGGCGGCGCGATCATTCTCGCCGCTGTGGCATTGAACGCGCTCAGCGGCATGCGGCGTAAGCCGGTGATGCCGCCGATGGCCTGACCCCCGATCACCTGACCCCCTTGCCAAATCGCGCGCGGTACGGCACCCCCGGCAGATGCAGTTGAACACGATCATCCTGGGCGCCGGCGCTGCCGGCATGATGTGCGCGGCCCATGCGGGACCGGGCACGCTGGTACTCGACCACGCCCGCGCGCCGGGGGAAAAGATCCGCATCTCCGGCGGCGGCCGCTGCAACTTTACCAACATGCACGCAGGCCCCGAGAACTTCCTGTCGCAGAACCCGCATTTCTGCAAATCGGCGCTGGCCCGCTATACCCAGTGGGATTTCATCGACCTGGTGAACCGCCACGGTATCGCCTGGCACGAAAAGACCCTGGGCCAACTCTTCTGCGACAGTTCGGCCAAACAGATCGTCGCAATGCTACTCTCGGAGATGGAACGCGCGGGCGCGACCCTCTGGCTCAACACCAGCCTGAGGGAGCTGTCCCATGCCGACGGGCGGTTCGCGCTGACGGTCGAACGCGAGGGCCGGACGGAACGCCTCACCGCCCGCAATCTCGTGCTGGCCACCGGCGGCAAGTCGATCCCCAAGATGGGCGCCACGGGCCTGGCCTATGACATCGCCCGGCAATTCGGCCTGCCGGTGACCGAGACCCGCGCCGGCCTTGTCCCCTTCACCTTTCCCGAGGCGCGGTTTGCCCCGCTCGCAGGTCTCTCGTTGCCAGCCCGCCTGTCGAACGCACGCGCCTCGTTCGACGAGGCGCTGCTCTTCACCCATCGCGGCCTCAGCGGCCCGGCGGTGCTGCAACTCTCCTCTTACTGGCACGAGGGCGAAGAGATCCGCATCGACCTCGCCCCGGACCGCGACCTCTACACCGCACTGCGCGACCAGCGGCAGACCTCGGGGCGCCGCGACCTGACCACCGAACTGGCCCGCCTGCTGCCCGCAAGGCTGGTCGAGGCGCTGGCGCTGCAACTGGGTCTGTCAGGCCGCCTCGCCGATCAGTCCGACAGCGCGCTCCGCGCGCTCTCCGAGGCGTTGCACGACTGGCGCCTGACACCCTCGGGCACCGAAGGTTATCGCACGGCCGAGGTCACGCTGGGCGGCATCGACACAGACGCGCTCGACGCCCGCACGATGGAGGCGAAATCCCTCCCCGGTCTCTACGCCATCGGCGAGGCGGTGGACGTCACCGGCTGGCTCGGCGGCTATAACTTCCAATGGGCCTGGTCCTCGGGACATGCCGCCGGAACCGCGATTGCCAAGGCACAGCGCTGACCGCAAGCGCCGATGCGAGGCGCTGCCTCGCGCTCCGGAGTATTTGAGGCGAAATGAAGGAACAGGCCTTCGCTCGTTCCTTTTGCTTGAAATATACCGGGGGAGTCACCGAAGGTGACGGGGGCAGCGCCCCCTACCCGGCCAGATGTTTCTGTACTTCGGCCATGAAATGTTCGCCGCGGCGTTCGAAATTGTCGTACTGGTCGAAGCTGGCCGCAGCAGGAGCCAACAGCACCATATCGCCCGGCTGGGCCTCAGCGATGGCACGGGCTACCGCCTCTTCCATGGTGGTGCAGACCTCGCTCTCGACCTCCAGTTGCAACGCGAAACCGGCGGCCTCGCGTCCGATCACATAGGCCTTCAGCACCTCGCCCAACCCATCGTTCAGCGAAGCGATGCCGCCCTCCTTCTGCAACCCGCCACAGATCCAGCGGATCCGCTTGAACGCGCCCAGCGCCTTCAGCGCCGCGTCCACATTGGTGGCCTTGCTGTCGTTGACATAGGTGACCCCGCCCGCCTCGGCCACGATCTGGCTACGGTGCGGCAGGCCGGGATAGCTGCGCATCCCCATCTCGATCGCCTTCGGGCTCAGCCCCAGCGCCCGGCAGGCGGCATAGGCCGCGCAGGCGTTCTGGTGGTTATGCGCCCCCGGCAGCCCGCGAATATCGCGCAGGTCGATGGACCCTGCCTGCCGCCCCTTGCGGTACTCGCTCAGATACCCCTTGCGCGCAAACACCTGCCAGCCCGGCCCGGTCAGCTTGCGGCTGACCGAGACCCGGATCACCCGGTCATCGCCCGGTCCTTCGGACATCTGGCCCGCCAGATACATCCCCTCGGACTCGTCCACCCCGATCACCGCCCGATCCGGCCCGCCCTCGGCAAAGAGGCGGCGCTTGGCCGCGAAATACCCGCCCATGCCGCCATGCCGGTCCAGATGATCGGGCGACAGATTGGTGAACACCGCCACATCCGGCGTCAACGCGCGGGCCAGGTCGGTCTGATAGCTGGACAGCTCCAGCACCACGACCGAGCCCTCTTCTCCCGGTTCGATATCCAGCACCCCGCGCCCGATATTGCCCGCCAGTTGCGCGGGCCGCCCGGCCTCGGTCAGGATGTGATGGATCAGCGCCGAGGTGGTCGACTTGCCGTTCGACCCTGTCACCGCCACCACACGGGGCAGTGTGTCCATGCTGTTCCACTCGGGTCCTGCGAAGGAGCGGAAGAAGAGGCCGATATCATTGTCGACCGGCACCCCTGCCTCCAAAGCAGCGGCGATTACCGGGTTGGGTTCGGGGTAAAGGTGAGGGATGCCCGGCGACACGACCAGACAGGCGGTATCGTCCCAGACGCCCTGTTTGCGCAGGTCGCGGATGGTGAACCCCTCGCCCTCGGCCGCCTCGCGCGCGGCCGGGTTGTCATCCCAACACAGCGCCTCTGCGCCCCCCGCGCGCAAGGCCCGCGCCGTGGCCAAACCCGAACGGCCCAGACCCAGAACCGCCACCTTGGCGCCCGCAAACCCTTTGACCGGGATCATGCCTGCTCTCCCTCAAACCCATCCGCCGCCACCCTGTACCGAGGCTCTGGCGGATTGCAAGCGGGGCAAGGGAGGGGAAAGGAACATATCCATTCCTTGGCGCGGTTCGCGAAACTTGCCCCCCTCGCCATCGAAATCCGCGCTGCCAACCGGGCACGTCACCCCTCTACCGGCGACACGGCTCGCAGATAGAGGTGCCAAGTCGTATGGCCGAGTATCGGCAGGGTAAAGATCAGGCCCAGGAATGCCGGAACCATCGACAACAGCATGGTGACCAAAATGATCGCCGCCCAGCCGAGCATCACCACCGGGTTCTCCCGCACCACGCGAACCGAGGTGAGCATAGCGGTTATGAAATCGACCTCGCGGTCCAGCAGCATGGGCATGGCAACGACCGTCACCGAGAACAGCACCGCCGACAGGAACGCGCCGACACAGGCGCCGATCGCAAGGAAGATCCAGCCCTCCGGGGTGAAGAAAACCGTGTTCAAAAACCCGTCCAGATCCGAGAAGGACGAGTTCTGCAGGGTGATCACCAGAACGGTCCGGAACTGGTAGAACCACACCCAGAAGATGAACAGCGTGACAAAGGCCATCCAGCCCATTTCGCGCCTGCTCTGGCTGCTCATGACGTTAAGGATGTCCGACCAGCCAAACTCCTCCCCGCGCGCCAGTCGGCGGGACATCTCATAGAGCCCGGCGGCGGCAAAGGGTGCAACCAGCGGAAAACCGATCGCGGCGGGAATGACCATCCAGACCGCGCCGAGCCAGACCAGGCACCAGACGAACAGGAGCCCGAACACCGCATAGAACAGGCCAAAGAACCCGCTCATCATAGGCCGCGCCAGAAAGTCGGCGAAGCCTGCCTTCAGTGACGCCCGGATATCATCCGCCGTCAGCCCGTTGAGCTCGGGCATTCCCTGCTGCGGCGTCGCATGGTCCGACGGTCCGGGGTCCGAGCCACTGGATGTCATGTCTCCCTCCCTCCAAAGTATGCCACAGCCCGGGTCCGTTCGACCTTGAGACCCCGCAGTGAAACACTGCATCCCTTCTCTGAGCCAAAGTCTGCAACAGCTTGGGACACCGGGCAAGGAGGGAGTGTGGCGACAGGTACCGGGGAAATGCCCCCAAGCCTCCGCATCCTTGGCGTCGCCATTAAGAGTCCACTCTTCCTCGAAAGGCATGTTTGGCGGTCAGCGAACGTCGAAAACGAGGTTTGCCCGACCCCTATGAAACGGTCAATTCGGTGTACGAAAGGCCCGCCTCAGCGGACCTTGAGCGTGGCCAGCCCGATCATCGCCAGGATCAGCGAAATGATCCAGAAGCGGATCACGATGGTGGGTTCGGCCCAGCCCTTTTTCTCGTAATGGTGATGGATCGGGGCCATCAGGAACACCCGCTTGCCGGTGCGCTTGAAATAGAGCACCTGGATGATGACACTCAGCGCCTCGACCACAAATAGCCCGCCGACGATGGCCAGCACCAGCTCGTGCTTGGTCGCCACCGCGATCGCGCCCAGCGCGCCGCCCAGTGCCAGCGAACCGGTATCGCCCATGAACACCGCCGCAGGCGGCGCGTTATACCACAGGAACCCCAACCCGGCGCCAAACAGGGCGGCGGTGAAGATCAGGATCTCTCCGGTTCCCGGCACGTAATGCACGTCGAGATATTCGGTAAAGTCGACCCGGCCCACCGCATAGGCGATGACGCCCAGGGTCGAGGCCGCGATCATCGCGGGCATGATCGCCAGACCGTCCAGCCCGTCGGTCAGGTTGACCGCATTGGCCGAGCCGACGATGACGCAGATCGCGAAGGGCACATAGAGCAGGCCCAGATTGATCAGCGTGTCCTTGAACACCGGCAGCGCCAGCTGGTTCTGCAATTCGGCCGGGTGGTTGTAGCTGGCCCAGAGCGCGGCGATCACCGCGATGATGATGCCCAGCGCCAGCCGCATCTTGCCCGATACGCCCTTGGTGTTCTGTTTCGACACCTTGGCATAGTCGTCGGCAAAGCCGATCAGCGCATAGGCCAGCGTCACGAACAGCACCATCCAGACAAACGGGTTGTCCCAACGCGCCCAGAGCAGGGTCGAGGTCAACAGCGCCCCCACGATCAGCAGCCCGCCCATGGTCGGCGTGCCCGCCTTGGAAAAATGCCCCTCGGGGCCGTCGTCGCGGATCGGCTGGCCCTTGCCCTGCTTGCGGCGCAGCACGTTGATCAGCGGGCGCCCGAACAGGAACCCGAAGATCAACGCCGTCATGAAGGCCCCGCCCGCGCGGAAGGTGATGTAGCGGAAGAGGTTCCAGACATCCCCCCCGTCCGACAGGGCGGTCAACCAATAAAGCATGCGACGGCGTCCTTGTTACGTTTCCGACTGTTTCGATCCGGCCCCATGGCCCATTTCGCGCAGCCCGTCAACAAGACGGGCCAATCCCATGCTGAGCGAGCCCTTGACCAGCACTGCATCGCCCGGCGCGACCAATGCGGGCAGTTCGGCCAGCATTTGCGCGCCGGTCTCTGTCCAACGCCCACGTTTGGCCTCGGGCAAAGCATCAAACAGGTCGCGCATCAGCGGCCCGATGCAATGGACCCGGTCGATCATTTCCATCGCCGGCAGCACGGCCAGCCCGGCATGCAGCGGCAGTTCCTCGGGACCAAGCTCCTTCATGTCGCCCAGAAAGGCGACCCGGCGGGTGCTCGGAGCAGCTGCCAGCACCTCAAGCGCAGCACCGACCGACGTGGGATTGGCGTTATAGCTGTCGTCGAACAGGGTCAGCGTCCCGCCCGCGAGAGATATCGTTTCACGCGCGCCGCGCCCTTTGTAGGGCGTCCAGCGCTCCAGCCCTTGCAGCGACAACTCCGCATCGGCGCCCAGTGCATCGCAGCAGGCCAGGGCGCCCAGCGCGTTCATCGCGAAATGCGTTCCCGCCGATTGCAGGGAGAAGCGGACAGGGCCGGCCGGTGTGTCGGCGCGGGCATGGGTCACCCCATCCGCCACCTCGACCCCGGTCAGGCGATAGTCTTGCGCGGCACGCCCGAACGAGAGTTGCCGGGCACCCTGCGCCGCGGCGCGCAGGATATCCGCCTCGGCGATATCGGCGTTCAGAACCGCCACACCGCCGGGCTCCAGCCCCTCCATGATCGCGGCCTTCTCGCGCGCGATACCTGCCACGTCGTCAAACGCCTCCAGATGAACCGCCGCGACGGTGGTGACCATTGCCACATGCGGGCGGGCCTGGCGGGCCAGCGGCGCGATCTCGCCGGGATGGTTCATGCCGATCTCGATCACCGCAAATTCGGTGTCGCGCGGCATCCGCGCCAGTGTCAGCGGCACGCCCCAGTGGTTGTTATAGCTGGCGACACTGGCATGGGTGCGGCCCTGAACGCCCAGCATGGCGGCCAGCATTTCCTTGGTCGAGGTCTTGCCGACACTGCCGGTCACCGACACCACCCGCGCCTGTGTACGGGCGCGACCCGCGCGGCCCAGGGCCTCGAGCCCGGTTTGCACGTCATCGACCAGCAACAGCGGCGCGTCCGGGGCCACCCCCTCGGGGATGCGCGAGACCAGCGCGGCGCCCGCGCCCTTCTCAAGCGCCTGCGCCACAAAGTCATGCCCGTCGCGGGCGGCGGTCAGTGCGACGAAGAGGTCGCCCGGCGCAATGGTGCGGGTGTCGATCGAGATACCGGAGACCTGCCAGTCGCCCAGGGCGCGCCCCCCGGTGGCCTCGGCGGCTTCGGCTGCGGTCCAGAGGGTCATGCCAGCCTTCCTTCCAGTGCGGCCACCGCGATGCTGGCCTGTTCCACATCGTCAAAAGGCAGCACCTGATCGCCCACAACCTGCCCGGTCTCATGTCCCTTGCCGCAGATCAGCAAGGCATCGCCCGGTTCCAGCGTGTCGACCCCTCGCAGGATCGCCTCGGCCCGGTCGCCCACTTCGGTGGCGCCGGGGGCGCCCTGCATCACGGCCGCGCGGATCAGGGCGGGGTCCTCGCTGCGCGGGTTGTCGTCGGTGACAATGACGATATCGGCGTTCTCGACCGCCGCCTTGCCCATAAGCGGGCGTTTGTACGGGTCGCGGTCGCCTCCGGCGCCGACGATAGCCACCAGACGCCCCATCACATGCGGGCGCAACGCCTTGAGCGCGGTGGCCACCGCATCGGGGGTATGGGAGTAATCGACAAAGACCGCAGCACCATTGGCGCGGGTCGCGGCCAGTTGCATCCGGCCCCGGACCGTGCCCAGATGCGGAAGGGTTTCGAACACGCGTTCGGGCGCGTCGCCGCTGGCGATGACAAGCCCGCAGGCCAAAAGGATGTTTTCCGCCTGAAAACCGCCGATCAGGTCAAGCCGTGCCTGATAGGCCTTGCCCCGCCAGGAAAACAGCAGGTCCTGCCCGGTGGCGTCGAACCGCTGGTTGGTCAGGCTCAGATCGCAGGGGCCGCGCCCAACGGTCAGCACGTTCTGGCCACGCGCGGCGGCAATGGCGCGCATCTCGGCGCCTTTGGGGTCATCCATGTTGATCACCGCCACCCCATCAGGCGGCAGCACACGGCGGAACAGCCCCGCCTTGGCGGCGAAATAGGCCTCGAAGGTTTCGTGGTAATCCAGATGGTCCTGGGTGAAATTGGTGAAACCGGCAGCCTTGAGCACCACCCCATCGAGCCGCCGCTGTTCCAGCCCGTGGCTGGAGGCCTCCATCGCCGCATGGGTGACGCCGTTTGCCGCCGCCTCGGCCAGACAGCGGTGCAGGGTGATCGGCTCGGGCGTTGTATGGGCCAGCGGCGCGGTCCAGGCGCCCTCGACCCCGGTGGTGCCCAGGTTGACGGCATCATGGCCCAGCTCGGTCCAGATCTGACGCACAAAGGTCGAGACCGAGGTCTTGCCGTTGGTGCCGGTGACCGCGACCATGGTGGCGGGCTGCGCCCCAAACCACAGCGCCGCCGTCAGGGCCAGCGTCTGGCGCGGATCCTCGACCACCACCAGCGCGGCCTGCGAGGCGTCCAGTTCGGCAGCCGCGATGCGGGCGCCCTCGGCATCGGTCAGGATGGTGCTGGCGCCCATGCGCAGCGCATACTGGATGAACTCGCCGCCATGCACCCGACTGCCGGGCAGCGCCGCGAACAGGAACCCGTCGCGCACCTGACGACTGTCGACGGCCAGCCCGGTGATTTCAGGGTCACGCCCGCCCCGGGCGGTCAGCGCCAGATGGCTTAGTCTTCGTGCCGAGTCACCCATGGCGCCCTCACCTCATGTTCAGTTCGAGGTGAGCGTATAGCCAGCCCCCTGCCCGGGCTCAAGCTGTGGCCTGAGACCCAGAAGCGGCGCCACCCGACCGATCAGTTCGGCAGCGACCGGCACCGCGGTCCAACCGGCGGTACGGCGCTTTTCGCCATAGGCCAGGATCGACGGCTCATCCAGCGTCACCACCAGCACGTATTTCGGGTCCGAGGCCGGGAACAGGCTGGCGAATGTGGCGATCACCTTGTCCTCGTAATAGCCGCCGCGCGGCTTGGGTTTGTCGGCTGTGCCGGTCTTGCCGCCCACCTGATAGCCCGGCACCTCGCCAAAGCTGGCGGTGCCGCTGGTGACCACCTTGCGCAGCATCGCCCGTGCCTGCCGGGCAGCATTTTCCGACATTACCCGGGGGCCATATTGCGGGCCCTTCTGTTTCAGCACTGTCGGGCTGACATATTGCCCGCCATTGGCGATGGCCGCATAGCCCGCCGCCAGATGCATCGGACTGGTCGACAGACCATGGCCATAGGAAATGGTGACGGTGCTCAGCTCGCCCCAGGTCTTGGGCTTGAGCGGCTGCCCGCCCGAGGCCTCGACGATCTCGAACGGGGTCGGGTCGAACATGCCGAGACTGTTCAGGAAGGCCTGCTGCCGTTCGGCCCCGATCTGCAGCGCCAGCCGCCCGGTGCCCCGGTTCGAACTGTGCACGATCACGTCGGCGATGCTGATCTTGCCGTAATTCTTGTTGTTGAACTCGCCGATCGGGAACTTGCCGATCCGCATCGGCCCCGAGGTGTCGATGATGGTATCGGAATTGACCAGCCCCAGATCGACCGCCTGAGCGGCGGTGAAGATCTTGAAGACCGAACCCAGCTCGTACACCCCTTGTACATAGCGGTTGAACAGCGGGCTGTCCGATGGATCGAACCCGCTGGTGGGTGGGCGTGGCCGGTCATTGGGATCGAAAGAGGGCAAGGACGAAGCGGCCACCACCTCGCCCGTATGCACATCCATCAGGACGGCCGAGGCGCCCTTGGCGCTCATGATCTTCATTCCGCCGTCCAGCACTTGCTCCATCGCCGCCTGCACAGTCAGGTCCAGCGACAGTTGCAGGGGCTTGGCGCCATTGGCCGGATCGCGCAGATAGCCGTCGAATTGCTTTTCCACGCCCGCAACGCCGATCACCTCGGCGGCGTCGACGCCCTCGCGACCAAAGCCCGCACCGCCCAGGACATGCGCGGCCAGCCGGCCATTGGGATAAAGCCGCATCTCGCGCGGGCCAAACAGCAGACCGGGGTCTCCGATATCATGCACCGCCTGCTTCTGTTCGGGGCTGATGCGTTTCTTGATCCAGATGAACTTGCGCTTGCCGGTAAAGTCGCGCACCAGCCGATCCTTGTCCAGATCGGGGAAGATGCTGACCAGCCCCTCGGCGGCGGCGACGGGGTCGACCATCTGCGGCGGCTGGGCATAAAGCGAATGGGTCTCGAAATTGGTGGCCAAGAGCCGCCCTTCGCGATCAACGATATCGGCCCGTTGGGCGGCAATGGAGGCGCCCGGAGCACTGGCCAGCGGCTCCTGAGCCTCGGAAGAGGCCAGCATGCCCATACGGGCGCCAACCACCGAAAATGCACAGAAGAAAAAGACGCCCAGCACGAGCAGCCGCCCCTCGGCCCGGGCGCGCGAACGGTCCTGCATCTCTTCATGGCGCAGGCGGATGTTCTCGCGTTCGATCAGATCCGGATTCTCACCCTTGGCACGGGCATGCAGGACTCGGGCGAGCGGGCGCAGAGGGGTGCGGATCATGGCTGTTGCTCCGGCGGCAGGGTTCCGGCGTCCGAGAAATTCGACACGTCGATCCCGTTGATGATCGGCAGGGCGGGATCCTCGGCATACATGATTTCCGAGACCCGCCCGAACTGGTCGGCACGCATGGGCAACAGGCCCAGACGCTCGAAATTCAGGTCAGCAAGCTCGCGCAGGCGGTCGGGACGGTTGAGATAGGCCCATTCGGCACGCAGCACGCTCAGCCGGACCTGGGCCTCGCCGATCTGGCGTTGCAGGCGCTGGGTGTCTTTCAGCACTTCCTGGGTGCGGTAATTCTCCTGATAGGCCCAAAGCGCCAGTCCCAGAACCGCCAGCGCCGTCAGCACATAGAACACACTTTTCACCGCGATCCCCCCTTGAGTTGCGGCATGCCGATGGACTTGGCATCGACCGCGCCCGCCGGCGCGTCGGTGCGCACCGCCACCCTCAGCTTGGCGGAGCGCGCGCGCGGGTTCTCGGCCAGTTCCTGATCGTCGGGCCCGATGGCCTTGCGCGTCAGCAGCTCGAACTGCGGCGCGTCCTCGACGGTTTCGGGCGCATAGCGATTGGCCCGCCCGCTGCGCCCGGCCCGCGCCTGAAGGAAACGCTTGACCATCCGGTCCTCGATCGAATGAAAGGTGACAACCGCCAGCTTGCCGCCGGGCTTCAGCGCCCGCTCGGCCGCCATCAGCCCTTCGAACAATTCGTCGTATTCGGCATTCACCGCGATGCGCAGCGCCTGAAAGCTGCGGGTGGCGGGATGCGACTGGCCCGGCTTGGGGCGGGGCAGACAACTTTCGACGATGGCGGCCAGTTGCAGAGTCGTCTCGATCGGCGCGTCGGCTCGCGCCTTGACGATGGCCCGCGCGATGCGGCGGCTGGCGCGCTCTTCGCCATAATGAAACAAGATATCGGCCAGTTCGGCCTCGGTCGCGGTATTGACCAGATCGGCGGCACTCGGCCCCTCCTGGCTCATCCGCATGTCGAGCGGGCCATCCTTCATGAAGGAAAACCCGCGCTCGGCGAGGTCAAGCTGCATCGAGGAGACCCCGAGATCGAGCACGACTCCATCCAGATCGCTGGCATATTCATCCATGCGGGAAAACACGCCCTGCTGCATCACCAAGCGGTCGCCATATTCACCGGCCCAATCCGCCGCCAGCTCAAAGGCCAGCGGATCGCGGTCGACCGCGATGACGCGGTCAGCCCCGGCGGCCAGTAGGCCGCGGGTATAGCCACCAGCGCCGAATGTACCGTCCAGCCAGACCCCCGACACCGGCGCAACCGCCGCCAGAAGCGGGCGCAGCAGAACGGGAATGTGGGGATCGTCGGGAGAGGGGGCAGCGGTTCCGGACATGACCTCAGCTGCCCCCGGCCCCGTCGAGATACTGCATCGGATCGAAATCCTCGGGCAGCTCGTCCAGCCATTCCTCGGCGGCGGCCAGCTCTTCCTCTTCATAGGTGGCCGGATTCCAGATCTGGAACGTATCACCCGCCGCGATAAAGAAGGCCTCGTCGCCAAGCGCGATCTTGGTACGCAGCTTCGCAGGCAACACCAGGCGCCCGGTCTCGTCGACGCTGGTGGGAAAGGACTGACCGTGGAACATGCGCTGAAGCATCTTGCGCTCCATCGAGCCGCGCGGCAGCGCGTCGATCTTGGCATCGACCTCGTCGATCGCCTCCATCGTGTAGCATTCGAGGAACTTGCGACGGTGGTCGCCGTAAACGATCACCAGCTCGGGGTTGCCGCCGGATTGCCAGTTCGGGTCGCCCGCCTCCAGAACACGGCGAAACGAGGCGGGAATGGACACCCGCCCCTTGCTGTCAACCTTATGGTTGCTTTCGCCTCTGAACCTGCGCGCCAAGCTGACTGTCCCTTTCGCCTGCGCCCCCGTTGAATTTCCGTCCCCAGAAACGTGAAAACGGCGGGTTGATCTGCTGCCACTGATCAACCCGCCGCCTTAGCCCGCTTTGCGGGGTGTCCGACTGCGCGCGCCACCTGGGGGGATGTCTGCTCGCTCGCGCGCCGGATCTCTTGGTTCGATGAAAGCGAAGTGCCTGTATGAAACCTTGTTATTCTTGGTTGGGGTCGTTTGGTGCCCCTGTCGCCTCGTCCTCATCGGATGAACAAGGGATGCCATGGGAAATTATGGAAATCAACACCAATCTATGGACATACAGCAGGGCGTCATCTGAACGAAGCAAGAACACACCAAAAGGATCGAGCGACTGCACACGAGATACAGACAAATATTTACATTGAGCAACTATATATGGGCATATTTGCTCCATCCCAAAATTTCCCTCGATTTCCCAAAAAAATTCTACATCTAGCGATACCCATCCTCATGTTTTCTTTTTGTTCTCAAATCTGACGCGAATCACACCCCGCTTCCCATGAAATGGAGATCGCGTCGGCGACCAGATACATCCGTCCCACGATTTCCCATATCCGCCGGTCAAATTGGCAACCATGCAAGATCGCCCAGTCGCGAGTCAGCGCGGCAGCGGCCGCGTCCGTTTTTTTCGTGCTCAAAATAAAATCACGTCGCGTAAGTCTCAGACGCTCGCTCTTGAGTGGTTCTCGACCGAAAAAAAGCGGCCAAATGCGTCGGATCAGAAAACCTCAATAAAATATGGCGCTTTTAGAGATTCTCGAACTTATCCAAGTAATCTATGCACTTGCTGCATAGCAGCATTGAATCGAAGGGCTATTGTGCACCTGCAGCAATCGCCTATCTTCAGCCTCAAGCAAGCGCCACAACACGGTGCGGACGAAACGGATACGGATAAGAACGATGGCTGTGACAAGCGAACATAGCACCCTGAAAGGCCACCACGGTCTTGGCGTTCTGGCGCTGATCGAGATCGCGCGGAGCCGGTTTGCCGAGCACCGCATCTATCGCCAGACGGTGAACGAACTGTCGGCGCTGTCGGGACGGGAACTGGCCGATCTGGGCCTGCACCGGTCGATGATCAAGCGTGTCGCCATGCAGGCGGCCAAGGACTACACGGCGCGCTGAGCGCCACGAATTTTCGGGATCAGGCCCTTCTCCTCCTCCCTAGGGCCTGAGACGACGCGGCGGCATCCTCCTCCTCCCTGATGCCGCCGCAACAATACCGGCAAAGAAAGCCGGACGCGGATACACCGGGCTCTCCTCCTCCCTGTCCGGTGTAGAAAGCGCGCGGCGGTGCTCTCCTCCTCCCTGCACCGCCGCGACCCCATAACCGGACGATGGTTCGGACAGGATACATTCGGGCTCTCCTCCTCCCTGCCTGGATGTTGCAATGAACGGCGGTGCCCCTCCTCCTCCCTGGGCGCCGCCGTTTTTGTCTTGTGGCAAGGGAAAAGGGATCGGGGGCGCTGCCCCCGCCGCCGGTGGCGGCTCCCCCGGAGTATTTTCGACCAGAAAGAAGCCGCACGCGACTAGAACGGAACGTCGTCCTTTGCGGAGAGGAAGCGGGCAACGACCTTCTTGAGTCCGGCCTTGTCGAAATCGACTTCGACCTTGTCGCCCTCGATGCCGATCACCAGTCCATAGCCGAATTTCTGATGAAAGACGCGCTCGCCCAGTGTGAAACTGGCCACCGCGTTGAGATCGATCACCGCGGTGCGGCTTTCGCGGGGTTGTGAAAGCCCATGTTGCCCCTGACGCGCCTGGAGACGCTTCCACCCTGGGGAGTTATAGCCATCCGCCGCCGCCGCGCGGCTTTCGATGCCGGGGGTGGACATGCCACCGCCATAAAGGCCGGGCGGGGTCAGCACCTCGACATGATCCTCGGGCAATTCGTCGATGAACCGCGAGGGCAGCGCGTTCTGCCATTGGCCGAACACCCGCCGGTTGGCGGCAAAGGAGATGGTACAGACCTCTTCGGCACGGGTGATGCCCACATAGGCCAGCCGCCGCTCCTCTTCGAGCCCCTTGAGGCCGCTTTCATCCATCGATCGCTGGGATGGGAACAGGCCGTCCTCCCATCCCGGCAGGAAGACAGCGGGAAACTCCAGCCCCTTGGCCGCGTGCAGCGTCATGATCGAGACCTTGGCGCCGCCGCTGTCCTGTTCGTTGTCCATCACCAGGCTGACATGTTCCAGAAACCCTTGCAGGTTCTCGAAATTGTCGAGCTGGTTGACCAGTTCCTTGAGGTTTTCCAGCCGCCCAGGCGCCTCGGGCGTCTTGTCGTTCTGCCACATGGCAGTATAGCCGGATTCGTCCAGGATCACCTGCGCCAGCTCGATATGCGACATCTCGGGCGCACCGAACTGCATCGGGGCGGCGCCGTCTTCGATCACCGAGTCGTCGTCGATCTCGATCCGGGGCCCACGTGTCAGCGCGGCCCAGCGGACCAGCCCGTCGGTCAGTCCTTGCAGGGCCTTGCCGCCCTTGCCCTTGATCAGGCCGTTCTCCACCGCGATCCGGGCGCCCTCGACCAGCGAGACTCCGTTTTCGCGGGCGATGGCGCGAATGGCCTGCTGCGCCTTGTCGCCCAAGCCACGCTTGGGCGTGTTCACGATCCGCTCAAAGGCCAGGTCATCCTCGGGGCTGGTGACGAGGCGGAAATAGGCCATGGCATCGCGGATCTCCATCCGCTCGTAAAAGCGCGGGCCGCCGATCACCTTGTAAGGCAGGCCGATGGTCAGGAACCGGTCCTCGAACGCGCGCATCTGATGCGCCGCGCGCACCAGGATCGCCATTTCATCCAGCGAGATCGGCCGCACGCCCCGTGTGCCGCCCTGCATCGCCTCGATCTCTTCGCCGATCCAGCGGGCCTCTTCCTCGCCGTCCCAATGGCCGATCAGGCGGACCTTTTCACCCTCTTGCGCATCGGTCCACAGTTCCTTGCCCAACCGCCCCTCGTTGCCGCGAATGACATTGGAGGCCGCCGCAAGGATATGTGGCGTCGAGCGATAGTTCTGCTCCAGCCGCACCACATGGGCGCCCGGAAAATCCTTTTCGAACCGCAGGATATTGCCCACTTCGGCGCCGCGCCAGCCATAGATCGACTGGTCGTCATCGCCCACGCAACAGATGTTGCGATGCCCGCCCGCCAGCAGCCGCAGCCACAGATACTGGGAGATATTGGTATCCTGGTATTCGTCCACCAGCACATAGCGGAACCAGCGCTGATATTGCTCCAGCACATCCGGGTGGGTCTGGAAAATGGTCACCATGTGCAACAGCAGGTCGCCGAAATCGACCGCGTTCAACTCGCGCAGGCGGGTCTGGTACTGGGCATACAGTTCGGGCCCGCGATGGTTATAGGCGCCAGCCTCGGCAGCGGGCAGCTTGTCGGGCGTCAGCGCCTTGTTCTTCCAGCCGTCGATGATATTGGCCAAGAGCCGCGCGGGCCAGCGCTTGTCGTCGATATTGGAAGCCTGCACCAGCTGCTTGAGCAGGCGCAGCTGGTCGTCGGTGTCGAGAATGGTGAAGTTCGACTTCAGGTCGACCAGTTCCGCATGCCGGCGCAGCAGCTTGACACAGATCGAATGGAAGGTGCCGAGCCAGGGCATGCCCTCGGCCGGTTGGCCCAGCATGCGGCCGACGCGGGTCTTCATCTCGCGCGCGGCCTTGTTGGTAAAGGTCACGGCCAGGATCTCGTTGGGCCGGGCACGGCCCGTCATCAGCAGATGCACGATGCGCGCGGTCAGCGCCTTGGTCTTGCCGGTGCCCGCGCCCGCCAGCATCAGGACAGGACCGTCCAAACGCTCCACCGCCTCGCGCTGAGCGGGGTTGAGGTCATCCAGATACGGCGTGGGGCGCGCCGCCATGGCGCGCGCGGAAAGCGAGACGCCTTCAAAGGCGTCCATGTCGTCATAACTGCTCATGGGGGCAAATTACGCCGGAACGGGGCCGAGGGAAAGGGTTTGTTCACGGCTTGTTCACAGGTTATTTCGGTTCTCCATCACGTTTTGCAGCAAGTTTAACGATTTTGGCGGAGCGCCGGGGGAATCTGTTAACGGCTTTGTAAACTCGCGCACCCAGCCTTGAGACGGTTTGGGCGAGCGCGGGAGAGAAGCTTGGGACACAGGGCCTCCGTCAGTTGGCAACTAAGATGGGTCGGCCTGGCCCTGTTTCTGAGCGCGATGGTGGGTGTTGCCGCCTGGTCGGTGTTTCGCCTGCCCACCCCGGTCGTCGACCGGATGATCGAGTCCGATATCCGCAAACAGGCGCAGCTGTGGACCCGCGGGATCACGATGCATCTGGAGCATCTGCCCGAGATCTTTGCCAGCGGCGAGCTTGACGAACATGACATCGAATTTCTGATGTTGATGCCCAGTACCTCGGATGCCTACCGGCTCAAGCTGCTGAACGCAGAGGGGCGGGTGATCTGGTCTACCCGCGGCTCCGAGGTCGGCACGCTTACCCCGGATGCCCCATTCTTTGACGTGGTGGCACGCGGAGGAACCCACTATTCTCTTTTCGAGCGACCGATCACCGAAGTTGACGGCGCCATGCCCGCCGCGCGGGAGGGACAGCAGGACGACGCGCGTTGTATCGCCGAGGTCTATACCCCGGTGATCGTGGACGGCCAGTTTCTGGGGGCCCTGAAATTCTATGCCGATGTCAGCGAGCGCCGACAAACCTTTGCCAAGCGGTTGCAGCTGGTGCTGGCGGCGCTCAGCAGCTTTGCCCTGTTGACCATGTGCGCAACGATGCTGGTGATCTACCGCACCAACCGCGCCCGTTTCGCGGCGCTGCAATCGCGGTCCGAAACCGAACGCACGTTGATGGACGAACAATTGCGGCTGGCGCGCGAGGTGCGGCTGCTGGGCGAGTTGAACGAATGGCTGCAATCCTGCCGCTCGCTGGAGGAGCTGTTCGCGATGGTGTCGCGCTTCATGGAACATATCCTGCCGCATGCCGAGGGCAGTCTTTATGTCTACTCCAACTCTCGTGATGTGCTGGATGGCAGCGCCGGCTGGAACGGCGGCGCATTCAAGGATCATATCCACCCCGAAGCCTGCTGGGGCCTGCGCCGCGGGCGCTCTTATGAATATGGCGCATCCGAGGTGGATTTCGTTTGCGACCATGCCGAACCGCATGACGGCCGGCCCTATTTCTGCTTTCCGATCCTGGCTCATGGCGAAACCGTCGGGCTGATGCATCTGCGGGCGCGGGCCGAGGCCGAGGCGGATTTCTCGGCCAGCAAGCGGTTGGCACAGATGTGCGCCGAACAGATCAGTATGGCGATTGCAAACGTGCGAATGCGCGACCAGTTGCACGACCAGTCGGTGCGCGACCCGCTGACGGGCCTGTTCAACCGGCGCCACCTGACCGAGACCCTGCGCAAGCAGCTGCTGCATTGCCAGACCCGTGGTGGCAGGCTCAGCCTGATCGCGGTCGACGTGGATCATTTCAAGAAGTTCAACGATATTCATGGCCACGATGCCGGCGACATGGTGCTGCGCGCGGTCGGCGCAGCGTTGGAACAGGCCTGCGACCGGGACGAGGTGGCCTGTCGCATCGGCGGTGAGGAGTTCATGCTGGTGCTTCCTGACTGCACGCCCGAAGATGTGATGACCCGTGCCGAATTGCTGCGTCAGTCGGTCGAAGAGGTCACGGTCCGCTATGGCGAAAAGACCCTGCCGCGTGTGACTATCTCGGCCGGGGTAGCGCATTACCCCCGCCACGGAACCATGCCACAGGACCTGATGCGCGCCGCGGACGACGCGCTGTACGAGGCCAAGGGAATGGGGCGCAATCAGGTGCGGGTGGCGCAATCCGCCGGCGCCGATCAGCGCGAACCGTCCGAACCGGAACCTGCGAAAACATCCGTGCCCTCTGACGATCCAGCTCGGGCAGAGGGGAGCTTTGCCGCAGAATAGGCCGGGGCAGGTGACCACCCGCCCCGCCGCAGCGCAGAAAAATCTTGGGCAAATGGCATATCCGGGACTAGACTTTTCCCCAACGTCACCCATTAATGCGCCGCATGGATTTGCACAGTGCGTTTCCCGGTATCATGGACCTGAAATGGCGTGCCCAGCGGCGCCTGCCTCGCTTCGTCTGGGAGTATCTGGACAGCGGTACCGGGGTCGAGGCCACCAAGGCCCGCAACCGGGCGGCGCTTGATCGCATCGGGTTTCTGCCCTCGGTCCTGCATGGCCCGCTCGAACATGATCTGACCACGACGCTCCTCGGCATTGCCTACGCCCTGCCCTTTGGCATCGCACCCGTGGGCATGTCCGGCCTGATCTGGCCCGATGCCGAAGGCCATCTGGCCCGCGCCGCCGCCCGCGCCAACATTCCCTATTGCCTGTCCACCGTCGCGGCACAAAGCCCCGAGGACCTCGCCCCCCATATCGGGCCGCAGGCCTGGTTCCAGCTCTACCCGCCCAAGGACCCGGATATCCGCCGCGATCTGGTCGAGCGGGCGCGGCAGGCCGGGTTCAAGACGCTGGTCCTGACAGTGGATGTGCCAGTCGCCTCGCGCCGCGAGCGGCAGGTCCGTTCGGGCCTGACCCAGCCACCGAAACTGACTCCGCGCCTGCTGGCGCAGGTGGCCATGCGCCCGGCCTGGGCGTTGGGCATGGCCCGCAGCCGCATGCCGCATATGCGCACGCTGGACAAATACAGCCAGGGTCTGACCAATCTGCCACCCACCGCGCATATCGGCTATCTGTTGCGCACCTCACCCACCGAGGATTACGTGGCCTGGCTGCGCGATGCCTGGCAGGGTCCGTTTGTCGTCAAAGGCGTCCTGCGCCCAGAGGATGGCGAACGGATGGAGCGTCTGGGCGTCGATGCGCTCTGGGTTTCGAACCATGCCGGGCGCCAGTTCGACGGTGCCCCGGGCGCGGCCGAGATGTTGCCGCAGATCCGCGCCGCGACCAATCTACCGCTGATCTTTGACAGCGGCGTCGAGGGTGGGCTCGATATCTTGCGCGCGCTGGCGCTGGGAGCCGATTTCGTGATGCTGGGCCGGGCCTTCCACTTCGGGTTGGCCGCGCTGGGCCCGCGCGGTGCCGCCCATGCCATCGACATCCTGCAAAAGGATATCGAATCGAACCTGGGCCAGCTGGGCGCCGCCCGCCTCACCGACCTGCCGCCGACCCGCCCCCTGAGCATCGCACAGTGACCCCATTCGGACCGGGTCATATCGAAATGCGGCGGATGCGAGCGATAACATGCCGGTTCTACCCAGAACTACCAATATCACTGCGGCTATTGTCCGCGTAAATCCCACTGCCAACTAACCAATAACCGGGACCTGCCATGACCGATTTCAAGAAGATCCTGATTGCCAACCGTGGCGAGATCGCCATCCGCGTGATGCGCGCCGCCAACGAGATGGGCAAGAAGACGGTTGCCGTCTATGCCGAAGAGGACAAGCTGGGCTTGCACCGATTCAAGGCCGACGAGGCCTATCGCATCGGCGAGGGCATGGGCCCGGTTGCTGCCTATCTGTCGATCCCCGAAATCATCCGGGTCGCCAAGGAAAGCGGCGCTGACGCGATCCACCCGGGTTATGGCCTGCTGAGCGAGAACCCAGATTTCGTCGATGCCTGTGTCCAGAACGGCATCACCTTCATCGGACCGCGCGCCGAGACCATGCGGTCGCTGGGGGACAAGGCCAGCGCCCGCAAGGTGGCCATCGCCGCCGGTGTTCCGGTGATCCCGGCGACCGAGGTTCTGGGCGACGACATGGACGCCATCCGCAAGGAGGCCGCCGAGATCGGCTATCCGCTGATGCTCAAGGCCTCCTGGGGCGGCGGCGGGCGCGGCATGCGCCCGATCCACAGCGAAAAGGAACTGGCCGAGAAGGTGATGGAGGGCCGCCGCGAGGCCGAGGCCGCATTCGGCAATGGCGAGGGTTATCTGGAAAAGATGATCATCCGCGCCCGCCATGTCGAGGTTCAGATCTTGGGCGACAAACATGGCGAGATCTATCACCTGTGGGAGCGCGACTGCTCGGTCCAGCGCCGCAACCAGAAGGTGGTCGAACGCGCCCCCGCCCCTTATCTGAGCCAGGCCCAGCGCGAGGAACTTTGCGATCTCGGCCGCCGCATCTGCGCCCATGTGAACTATGAATGCGCCGGTACCGTTGAATTCCTGATGGATATGGACAGCGGCAATTTCTACTTCATCGAGGTCAACCCGCGTGTGCAGGTCGAACATACGGTGACCGAAGAGGTCACCGGTATCGACATCGTGCAGGCCCAGATCCTGATCGCCGAGGGCAAACCCTTGGCCGAGGCCACCGGCAAGGCCAGCCAGGACGAGATCGCACTGAACGGCCACGCGTTGCAAACCCGGATCACCACCGAGGATCCGCTCAACAACTTCATCCCCGATTATGGCCGCATCACCGCCTATCGCTCGGCCACCGGCATGGGCATCCGCCTGGATGGCGGCACGGCCTATGCGGGGGGCGTGATCACGCGCTATTACGACTCGCTCTTGACCAAGGTTACCGCCTGGGCGCCGACGCCTGAAAAGGCCATCGCCCGGATGGACCGCGCCCTGCGCGAATTCCGCATCCGCGGGGTCAGTACCAATATCGCCTTTGTCGAGAACCTGCTGAAACACCCGACCTTCCTGTCGAACGAATACACCACCAAGTTCATCGACACGACGCCGGATCTGTTCCAGTTCAAGAAGCGGCGCGACCGGGGCACCAAGGTGTTGACCTATATCGCCGACATCACCGTGAACGGGCATCCCGAAACCCGCGACCGTCCGATGCCCGCCGCCGAGGCCCGCATTCCGAAGCCGCCCGCCAAGCGGGGCGAACCCCGCATGGGCACCCGCAACCTGCTGGAGCAGAAGGGCCCGCAGGCGGTGGCCGACTGGATGAAGGCGCAGCGCCAGCTGCTGATCACCGACACCACCATGCGCGATGGCCACCAGTCGCTGCTGGCAACCCGGATGCGCTCGATCGACATGATCCGGGTGGCACCCGCCTATGCCGCCAACCTGCCGCAACTGTTCAGCGTCGAATGCTGGGGCGGCGCGACCTTTGACGTGGCTTACCGCTTCCTTCAGGAATGCCCCTGGCAGCGCCTGCGCGACCTGCGCGAGGCGATGCCCAACCTGATGACCCAGATGCTGCTGCGCGGCGCCAACGGGGTGGGCTATACCAACTATCCCGACAACGTGGTGCGCGAATTCGTGCGCCAGGCCGCCAAGGGCATCGACGTGTTCCGCGTCTTCGACAGCCTGAACTGGGTCGAAAACATGCGCGTCGCCATGGATGCGGTGGTCGAGCAGAACAAGATCTGCGAAGGCACGATCTGTTACACCGGCGATATCCTGAACCCCGACCGCGCCAAGTATGACCTGAAATACTATGTGGCCATGGGCAAGGAACTGCGCAACGCGGGCGCCCATGTGCTGGGTCTCAAGGACATGGCGGGCCTGTTGAAACCCGCCGCGGCCAAGGTGCTGATCCGCGCCCTCAAGGAAGAGGTGGGCCTGCCCATCCACTTCCACACCCATGACACCGCCGGCATTGCCAGCGCCACCATCCTCGCCGCTTCCGAGGCCGGGGTGGACGCGGTCGATTGCGCGATGGACAGCTTCTCGGGCAATACCAGCCAGGCGACGCTGGGTACCGTCGTCGAGGCGCTGCGCCATACCGACCGCGACACCGGGCTGGACGTGAAGGCGATCCGCGAGATCAGCGACTATTTCGAGGCGGTGCGCGGGCAATACGCGGCCTTTGAAAGCGGGCTTCAGGCCCCTGCCTCCGAGGTCTATCTGCACGAGATGCCCGGCGGCCAGTTCACCAACCTCAAGGCGCAGGCGCGCTCGATGGGGCTGGAGGAGCGTTGGCATGAGGTGGCGCAGATGTATGCCGACGTGAACCAGATGTTCGGCGATATCGTCAAGGTCACGCCCAGCTCCAAGGTTGTGGGCGACATGGCGCTGATGATGGTCAGCCAGGGCCTGACCCGCGCCCAGGTCGAGGACCCGAAGAGCGACGTGGCCTTCCCGGATTCGGTCATCGACATGATGCGCGGCAATCTGGGCCAGCCCCCGGGCGGTTTCCCCACGACGATCCTGACCAAGGTGCTGAAGGGCGAGGCGCCCAATACCGAGCGCCCCGGCGCCCATCTGCCGCCCGTCGATCTGGAAGCGGTGCGGGCCAAGGTCTCGGCCGAACTTGAGGGCAAGGAGGTCGATGACGAGGACCTGAACGGCTATCTCATGTATCCCAAGGTGTTCATGGATTACATGGGCCGGCATCGCCAATACGGCCCCGTCCGCACCCTGCCCACCCGCACCTTCTTTTACGGGATGGAACCGGGCGAGGAGATCGCCGCCGAGATCGACCCGGGCAAGACGCTGGAAATCCGCTGCCAGGCCATCGGCGAGACCGACGAGAACGGCGAGGTCAAGGTGTTCTTTGAACTCAACGGCCAGCCCCGCGTGATCCGGGTGCCGAACCGGCTGGTGAAGTCCACCACCATGCAGCGCCCCAAGGCCGAGCCGGGCAATGCCAACCACCTGGGCGCACCGATGCCCGGCGTGGTGGCCACCGTCGCGGTGCAGGCCGGACAACAGGTCAAGGCAGGCGATCTGCTGCTGACCATCGAAGCGATGAAGATGGAAACCGGCATCCACGCCGAGCGCGACGCCACCGTCAAGGCGGTGCATGTCCAGCCCGGCGGCCAGATCGATGCCAAGGACCTGCTGGTCGAGCTGGAATAAGCGGAAACCCACCGCCAGAGACAGGCCGCGCCCCCACCCGGGGCGCGGCCTTTTTCATGTCCGCACAACTCGACGGAGACCCCGTAAACCGGGTGAAGAATTTTCTCTCGAGCCCGCATTTTCCACTTGCAGGCCCCGGCAGTAGTTTATATCTCCCTCCTCACTCAAACGGGGCGGGCGTAGCTCAGGGGTAGAGCATTACCTTGCCAAGGTAAGGGTCGTGAGTTCGAATCTCATCGCCCGCTCCAGATTGAGACCTCAGGCCGGATGGCCAAACGGATGCGGGCGTAGCTCAGGGGTAGAGCATTACCTTGCCAAGGTAAGGGTCGTGAGTTCGAATCTCATCGCCCGCTCCAGATACTCGAACAGGCCGCCCCATGGGCGGCCTTTCGCGTTTCGGGATGGTTATCCGTCGCACCTTCATTTTGATCAAAAATTTTGACGCCGCCCGCGATCTGCGGCAATGCTTGGCGCAACTGACTCGCCGCCCCGTGCGGCTAACCGGAGGTATCTGGCCATGGCCCCTGTGATCTATCCCACCACCAACCTTGCCGCCACCGAACAGCTTGTGCTGGACCATGGCAAGGGCATCTATGTCTACGACGCGGACGGCAACGAGTATATCGAGGGGCTGGCCAGTCTCTGGTGCACCTCGCTGGGCTATGACAATGCCGAGGTGATCGGCGCGATCACCGACCAGCTGAACAAGCTCCCCTTTTCCCACACCTTTGGCGGCAAGACCCATGAGCCGATCATGAAGCTGGCCGAAAAGCTCAAGGCGATGGTGCCGGTCGAGGATGCCTATTTCTTCTTCGGCAACTCAGGCTCGGATGCCAACGACACCCATTACAAGATGCTGCGTTACTACTTCAACGCCATCGGCAAGCCGGAAAAGCGCAAGATCATCACCCGCGAGCGCGGCTATCACGGGGTGACCGTGGCCGCCGGTTCGCTGACCTCGCTGCCCGCGAACCTTGCGCATTTCGATGCGCCCGTCGAGGCGCTGCACATCCTGCGCTCGGACGCGCCGCATTACTATACCGGGCGGCAGGGCAACGAGACCGAGGCGCAGTTCGTCGACCGCATCCTGGACAATCTGGAACAGCAGATCCTGGCCGAGGGCGCCGATACCATCGCGGCGATGATCGTCGAGCCCATCACCGGCGCCTCGGGCGTGATCGTCCCGCCCGAGGGCTATTACGAAAAGCTCCAGGCCCTGCTGCGCAAGCATGACATCCTGGTCTGGGCGGATGAGGTGATCTGTGGCTTTGGCCGCACCGGCGCCGATTTCGGCTGCACCACCATGGGGATCAAGCCCGACCTGATGACCTTTGCCAAGCAGCTCAGCTCGGCCTATTTCCCTATCTCGGCCTCGGTCATCCCCGGCTGGATGTATGAAAAGATGATCGCGCCTTCGGCGGCGGTCGGCGTGTTCGGCCATGGCTATACCTATTCCGGGCATCCGGTGGCCTGCGCCGCGGCACTGAAAACGCTGGAAATCTACGAGCGCGACAAGATCTTTGACCATGCGGCCGAGGTGGGCGCCCATATGCAGGAACAGCTGCGCGCCATCTTCACCGATCATCCGCTGGTGGGCGAAGTGCGCGGCAAGGGGCTGATCGCTGCGCTGGAGCTGGTGTCGAACAAGACCACCGGTGCGACCATCGAAAAAGGTGCAGGCGGCGCCACCGTGCAGCGGCTGGCACAGGAAAACGGTCTGCTGATCCGCGCGGTTGCCGGCAATTCGGCCGCGCTCTGCCCGCCGCTGATCATCACCAAGGAAGAGGTCGACGAGATGCTGCGCCGCCTCAAGACCGCCGTTGATGGTGCCTACGCCGAATTGAAGGACAAGGGGCTGCTCGCTGCCTGACCCTTCGACCTTTGGCGCATGGACAGATCGCCGGTGCCTCGGCCAAGCTGGGGCATGGAGCGCGACTCTGACATCCCGGCATCCGGTCGATCCGGACGCGCCGCCCGTGTGGCGGCGCTTCTTGTTGCGGGTCTCGCTCCTGCGCCCGCAATCGGCGAGGCCGACTGCACCAGCGATGCGATGATCGTGTTCGACGCCTCCGGCTCGATGGCCGAGATGGGGTATAATGGCCTCGACCGGCCGCGTATCCTGGACGCGCGTGAGGCGATGCATGACACCCTGCCCCGGATTGCCACCCTGCGCCGGCTGGGTCTGGTCACATATGGTGCCGCCATGGACGGCGCAGCGGACGCTGATCTGTGCAAGAGGGTCTCGATGCCCTTTGCCCCAAGCCCCGATGCAGCGGGGCCAATCCTGAATCTCATCGACGGGATCGAGCCCGATGGCAACACCGCGCTGACCGATGCCGTCGACCTGGCCGCCCGCGTGTTTGACCAGCCCCCCCGTCCCGGCGTCATTGTGCTGGTCACAGATGGCGAAGAAACCTGCGGCGGCGCACCCTGCGCCCTGGCCACCGATCTGGCCCGCACCGCACCCGGCCTGACCGTGCATGTGATCGGGTTCCGGGTGCGTTCGCAATTCTTCGGCTGGGAAGGGGGCGACGGCAACCCCACCGTCCCCGAGACGATCAGCCCGGCCGAATGCCTGGCCCAGGCCACCGGCGGGGAATATGTCTCGACCGAGACCGTCGAAGAGTTGATCCGCGCCCTGAACCAGACGCTGGGCTGTCCTCTGTACGGGGCGCTGGCTCCGCTCAGAACGCCTTGAACGTCATCGTGGTCAGCGAGCGTTCGATATTGGGGATCACCAGCAGATGGTCGTTGATATACTTGCCCACATCCGCGCCCGCCGGGATGTAGAGCTTCATCAACAGATCATATTCGCCGCTGGTGGAATAAAGCTCGGAATGAATTTCGCGCAGCGCGATGTCTTCGGCCACCTTGTAGGTGCTGCCGGGCTTGCAGCGGATCTGGATGAATACGCAGGTGGTCATGCCGCCTCTCTCATGCTGGTTCGACCAAAGGCTGACACGCGCCGAAGCCGGGTGCAATCCCCTGTTTTCGCGCAACAGATTGGTACGTGCGTGTTGCGGCGCTCTGGCTTTTGCACGCGCCCCATGCCAAAAGCCAGCCAAGATCAGAAGGAACCCGCCCATGCGCCGTGCCAGCATCAGCCGCCAGACCGCCGAGACCGAGATCTCGGTCGATATCAATCTCGACGGGACCGGAGCCTATGACAACCAGACCGGCGTCGGCTTCTTCGACCATATGCTGGACCAACTGGCGCGCCATTCGCTGATCGACATGACGATCAGCGCCAAGGGCGACTATCACATCGACGATCACCACACGGTCGAGGATACCGGCATCGCGCTGGGTCAGGCGCTGAGCGCCGCGCTTGGCGACAAGCGGGGCATCCGCCGCTATGGCGAATGCCACCTGCCGATGGATGACGCGCAGGTGCGCTGCGCGCTCGACCTGTCGGGGCGGCCCTTCCTGGTGTGGAACGTGGACCTGCCGACGGCCAAGATCGGCACGTTCGACACAGAGCTGGTGCGCGAGTTCTTTCAGGCACTCAGCACCCATGGCGGCATCACCCTGCACGTGGACCAGCTGCACGGGCTGAACAGCCACCACATCGCCGAGGCCGCGTTCAAGGCGGTGGCCCGTGCCCTGCGTCAGGCGGTGGAGGCGGACCCGCGCAAGGGCGACGCCATCCCCTCGACCAAGGGCACGCTCTGATGCTCACCGCCATCATCGACTACGAATCGGGCAACCTGCACTCGGCCGAAAAGGCGTTTCAGCGCATGGCGCGCGAGACCGGCGCGGGCGAGGTGGTGGTGACTTCGGACGCCGATGTGGTGGCCGGGGCCGACCGGCTGGTGCTGCCGGGCGACGGCGCCTTTCCCGCCTGCGCCGCCGAGTTGCGCGGGCACAAGGGCCTATATGACGCGATGGTCGAGGCGGTGGAGCAGAAGGGTCGCCCCTTTCTGGGCATCTGCGTCGGCATGCAACTGATGGCTACCACCGGTCACGAGTATGAAGAGACCCCCGGTCTGGGCTGGGTCGCGGGCGACGTGGTGCGGATTACGCCTGCGGATGCGGCGCTGAAAGTGCCACATATGGGTTGGAACGATCTGGTGATCGAGGCGGCGCATCCGATCTTTGACGGGATCACCAGTGGCGATCACGTCTATTTCGTGCATTCCTATCACTTCCGGGTGGCAAACCCCGCCGAACGGCTGGCGCATGTGGACTATGGCGGGCCGGTCACTGCTGTGGTTGGACGCGACACCATGGTTGGCCTGCAGTTCCACCCCGAGAAAAGCCAGGCCATCGGCCTGCGCATGATCGGCAATTTCCTGACCTGGACCCCCTGAAAGGGGGGCCGTTTTCCGGCACGGAAAACGGCTCGGAAAACAGATGTTTTCCGGGCCGGAGTTCTTGCAGAACTCCGGCGTCCCGGCTTCACCCGGCGCGCAGCGACATCGGCGCCACCCCATGGGCGCGGCGGAAGGCGCGGGCAAAGGCCTCGGGCGAGCCATAGGCAT
>NZ_JBXWRD010000023.1:0-70524 GCF_059612725.1 Ruegeria sp. YKSF070
TCCTTCGTCAGATCGCCGGCGCAGCCCTGTAGTTCTCTCCCTTCACGAGCAGCGCCCAAGCCCTGCGCGCTGTCTTGTTGGCGATGGCCACGGTCACGAGCCGCGTTGGCTTACGTTCAAGCAGGGATCTGACCCAGGCCCCGGTCCGGGTGTCAGTAGTTGTCACGCGCCGTGTCACCGAGGTGGCGCCGACGACCAGCAAGCGGCGCAGGTAGCCGTTCCCCATCTTCGACACGCGCCCCAATCGCTCCTTCCCGCCAGACGAGTTCTGCCGCGGCACGAGCCCGAGCCAAGCCGCAAACTGCCGGCCCGATTTGAACACGGACGGATCCGGCACGCTGGCCGCGAGCGCCGTGGCGGTGATGATGCCCACGCCCGGGATCGTTTCGAGCCGCCGGCTCGCCGCACTCTGCCGATGCCACGCCATCAGCTGTCGTTCGATCTTGCCTATCTCTTTGGCCAGGATATCAAGCTGGGCGGCCAGCGACAGAAGCGCCGACCGAGCGAGAGCTGGCAGGTCCAGCCCGTCGTCGGGATCGCTCAGGCGCCGGACGAGGTCGACAACCTTCCGTGGGCCCTGCGCGGTGATCATCCCGAACTCCGCCAGATGTGATCGGAGTGCGTTGAGGATCGGCCAGAGCAGCGGCACGGTTCATCTTGAAATTTGGACTGGTGTAGAGGCTGCGTTCAGAATTGAAGAGGTTGTAAATCGAGGCATGGACGGCGGCGAATTTCTGTAAACTTCGCATGCGCCGAAAGCGTTGCATCGCCCGTTCTCGTCGTCGAAACGGCAGGTGCGAATTTTCCGCTCTGTTGTTCAGCCAGCGACCTGTCTCATGCCGGTCCGTAGCTCCGACCTCCTTCAGCGCGGCGCCGTAGGATCGAAGCTTGTCTGTTACGAAGACGTGCGGCCGACCGTAGCGCTTCATTGATTTCCTTTTGAATTTCAACGCGGCTTTCTTGTCCCTCGTCTTCGTGACAAAGCTCTCCAGGACCTCGCCCTCGTGGTCGACGGCCCGCCAAAGGTAGTGCCGTTCTCCGTTGATCTTCAGGAACATTTCGTCCAGGTGCCAACGCCACTGCGGACCCGAGCACAGGCGCTCGGCGCGTTTCTTGCGGATTTGGGAGGCGAACATCGGGCCGAACCTGTTCCACCAGAACCGCACGGATTCATGGCTGATGTCGATCCCGCGCTCATGCAGCAGATCCTCGACATTGCGCAGCGACAGTGAAAATCTGACGTACAGCATCACCGCCAGGCGGATGACCTCGCGGCTCGTCTTGAAGTATTTGAACTGGTCAGGCTTCATCATCCCAATTAGCTACTCAGGCCCCCGCCCTGTCGCAAGCCAAGTTCCCCTGACATCACCGCGGCGTGCCATAGACGGTCTCGAACGCAAGCGCCATCTGCGCCCGCGCCCCTTGGGCTCGTGCCATGGTGTTCTCCTTTATCAGGAATGTTTTGGTCTATCTTTCGGGGGACGGAGGCCGCTAAGGTCTCAGAATGCCGTTACTTCGGCGATGCTGGCCATGCCAGCAGGCCGTTCGAGGATTACAGACCATGTCGCAGACCGACCCATCATCGCATTCTCAAACACCGACCGGCCAACGCGGCGGTCGATCGCATCTCGCCGCAGGAACAAAACTTTCGGGCGATCTCACGGTCCCGGGGTTCATGGAACTGTTTGGACATGCCGACGGTACGATTGTCGCCGACGGCATCGTGATCCAGGATGGTGGGTCGGCCGTCGGTGAGCTGCGTGCCCGAAGTATCGCGATCAAGGGTAGTTTCGAGGGTCGGATCGTCGGCGGTGACGTCCGACTGCAATCCAGCGCTCGCGTGTCCGGAGAAATTTCCTACTCGAAGCTCGTCATCGAGGCCGGGGCCGAAGTGAATGCGGCCTGTTCCCGCGCATCGCAGGGCAGCACCTGACCTCCGGTTTCTGTCAAGTCAGCGGATCGGCCGTGGAATAGTGCAGCACCACCGGGATCATGGCCGCCTTCAGGCTCGCCGCGCCCTCGACCGGCAGATCAACCGGCGCGACGCTTCCGCCTCGACCCAGTCGCAGAGCCCGCCCAGAGTGCGGTCAGCGACAAGCGCAGCGCCGATGCTGGCAGTCAGCGTATCGAAGGCGGCGTCACGGTCGCCGCCCTGCACGACAGCCTCGATCTCGGCGCGGTGCTGGTAGTGGAAGGCGAGCGGTGACAGCGTCACCTCGGGCTCGCCCGGCTCGCCATCCCGCAGGATCAATAGACCTGCAGGCGGCACGCGCTCGGGCAGGACCTCACCTCGGAGCACGGTGGCGGGCACCACCGACAGCCGCGCGTGCAGCGCTGTGAGGATGGTTTCGCGGGTGGTGGGCATTGTTGTTCGCTAACCTGCAGAGACACAAAAAGTCGGGGCGGAGGCTTAAGCGGACCTATGGGAACTCAGCCTCAATCGTGCGTGAGACCAAAACGCTTGCATGCTTCTCGACTTTGGACTTAGCGTGGCTGAGACACGCCGCAGATCACTTCACATCGTATCGTTGTCTTGGAGGAATTCTCTCTTGCCGAAGCGATGGGTTGTTCTGTTTGTGCTGTTTTTCGCCCGAACGGTCATGGCTATCCAGTTCCAGTCCGTTGCGGCGCTGTCTCCGTTCATCATGGACAGCCTCGCGATAACGCTCACGGAGATAGGAATCCTGATCGGTCTCTTCTCGGGACCCGGTATCATTGTCGCGGTTGCAGGCGGTGCGGTTGCAAGCTGGTTTGGTGACAAGCGGACAGTCACCGCAAGTCTGGTGCTCATGGTCATCGGCGCGGCGATATTCATGACAACGACGACTCTTGCATGGGCTGTTGCCGGTCGGATCATTTCAGCCATGGGCGGGCTGGTTCTCAACGTTCTGATGACCAAGATGGTGATCGACTGGTTCGCCGGGAGGAATGTTTCAACGGCTCTGGCGATCTTCATCAGTTCCTGGCCCGTCGGGATCGCGCTTGGTCTGCTGATACTGCCGCCAATCGCCGCCAACGCAGATTTACGGACAGCCTGGATCGCCCTGACGATCCTCACCGTGGCGGCCCTTCTGCTTTTCGCCTTCGTCTACAAGGTACCGCCCGGCGCGGTAGCAAGTAACGCGCGGATCAGCTTCTCCGCTCTGCCCTGGACGCCATTGGCATGCGCCGCGGTTCTGTGGGGCCTCTACAATTGCGCATTCGCAATGATCTTCAGCTTTGGCGCCCTTGTTCTCGCTGAGCGCGGAATGCCGGTCATCGCGGCCAGTTCCGCGATCAGCTTTTACATCATTGCGGCCACGACATCGATTCCGGTCGGCGGATGGCTGGCGGATCGGACCGGAAAGCCCAATCGGATCATCCTCGTAAGTCTGGTTGGCGGAATGCTCGTCTTTCCGGCAGTATTTTTGCTGCCAAACAGCTTTTTGCTTGCCGCACTCGTGCTGGGCGGCCTGCTGGCCGGGCTGGCGCCCGGGCCCATGGTTGCCATGCCCGGCCTTATCCTTGCGCCCGACATGCGCACCTTCGGGACCGGCGTGTTCTACTCCATGTATTATGTGCTGATGATGATCGCCCCGGCCTTGGCGGGCGTCCTTGCCGATTACATCGGCAATGTGAGCGTCGCCTTCGTACTGGGTGCCGGCATGATGCTGCTCGCGATCTTTGCGCATTGGGCGTTTCGGCTAACAGCCTCTGCGCCGCAGGTCGCGGGATCATGATCCGGCCATCGAGTCAGAAGAAGACAAAGCCGCGTGGTTCACAGGCCTGGCCCGAGCAATGACGGCCTGCGAGGAAAGGCTATGACAGACCGTGGTTTCGCAGAGACCGAGAATGGCAGAATTCTGACCGGGATGGCCCGAAACTGCCGCATGATCTTTTTCACCGGGCTGCCAGCGTCCGGCAAATCGTTCTTTCTCCGCGCGCTCCTCTCGATCGCAGGGGATGCCGGGCGCCGCGTGCATTTGATGCGCTGGGATGCGGGCCTGGCAATGTTTCAGACGGATGAAATTCTGGCACGCTACCCGGATGTCGCGGACGGAAGCCACCCGATCGTCCGAATGGCCGCCGGATTATGGGGACGGCAGGCCATTGCACGCTGGCTGGACATGCATCCGGATCACGCGGACCTTCTTGTCGGAGAGGTCCCCATCGTCGGAAACAGGTTTTCCGAGTTTGTGAAAGTGCTTCCCGATGAGGTTGAGGCCGCCCTGGTATCGCAGGAGACGGCTTTTGTTTATCCGGTGCCGACCAGGGAGATGCGGGTAAAGCTGGAAGCCCTTCGGAGAGAAACCTTCGCGAACCCAAGGCATCCGGATGAGGCCAGGGATGCTCCTCCCGCCACCATGGACCTGGCCTGGAAGCTGACCTGCACGAAGTCCATCGAACTTGGGCTGGTCCAAGCGGCGGAAGGCGAAAGCACGCCCGCATATGACGCGGCATTGTACCGCCTGTTCTTCGACCATCTGCTGCAACACCGGAACGCCTGGGCTCTGGACGTGGACATGTTCTATGCAAGCAGCGGATCGCCCCACGATATTCAGGGCGGGGTTTCGGAGATCTTCGCGTCGCCCGGAGAAGTCGAGGACGCGATAGCAGCGATCGAAGCTGTCATGGACCCCGAAGCCGCCGCCCGAGCGGTCGAAAACTGGTATCGAATGTGATCTGTCTGCGGTGGCCGTCGTGTCCCGCAAGCCGGCGTCACCAGTTCTTGTCCTCCGCCCAGTTCGCCTTAATCAACCCCGGTACGCAATCGAGCGCCCGCTCGGAATGCGGCAAAGCCGCTTGGAGAGCCGGATTGGTCGTGAAAGTCGAACCCTGCATTCGTGCCGCTGTTTCTTTCAGCGGGCTGACAAACTACGCTCCCTGTCGAGGCGAATTACAGGAGAAGACGATGCGCAAAGCCTTTTTCGTCGCACTTGCGGCGGTTTCTATCGGAACTTTCCTGAGTTCCAACCCTGTAGCGGCCGCGTCGCTCGGACGCTTCGAGGTTTCCGGCGTCGAAGCGGATGAAATGCTCAAGATGCGCGCAGGCCCAGGAACGGGGTACCGCGTGATCCTTGGCTTGCCAAACGGCACCGTGCTGCAAGTCCACTCTTGCGAGCAGACCGGCGGAACGCGCTGGTGCAGTGTATCCTTGGAGCAAGCTCGTCGGCTCAAGGGGTATGTTTCCTGGGCATACTTGCGGAAACTTTGAACCAAAACCACCGGCTCGCCGTCGCGCAGGATCAGCAGGCCAGCTGTGGGCACGCGCTCGGGCAAAACGTCACCGCGCAAGGCGGCGGCGGGCAACGCCGAGAGACGCGCGTGCAACGCGGCGAGGATAGTTTAGCGTGGGGCATAGCCCACCACCCATAACCCTCGAAAGCAACGGAAAAATCCGGCCGCAGCCGGGTGGGGAGAACAGTACCTTGAGGGCAAGTGGCGGACAGTGAGGGATTCGAACCCTCGAGACGGTTCCCCGCCTACACACTTTCCAGGCGTGCGCCTTCGACCACTCGGCCAACTGTCCGTGACGGCGTATTTCGACCATCGGGCCGAGATTTGCAAGGGGCTTTTTCCCTTTGTCGCTAACCGTCCAGATGCAGATAGACGCGGCGGTTTTGGCGGCCCTTCTTTTCGATCTTGCCCAGCCGGATCGTCCCGATCTCCCCGGTGCGGGCCACGTGGGTCCCGCCACAAGGTTGCAGATCGACCTGATCGTCCCCCTGCCCGATCCGCACCAGCCGCACCCGGCCGCTGCCGCGCGGCGGCGAGACCGACATGGTCTTGACCAGCGCCGGGTTGGCATCGAGTTCTTCATCGGTGATCCAGTCCTCGGTCACCGGCAAGTTGCGGTCGATCAGCGCCTGCAACGCCTGTTCCAGCGCTTCCTTGTCCTCGGGCGCATCGGGCATGTTGAAGTCAAGCCGCCCTTTACCGGCCGCAATCGCGCCGCCTGAAACCTCAAGTGGGATGACCACCGACAGGAGGTGAAGCGCGGTATGGACTCGCATGTGGGCGTGGCGGCGGTCCCAGTCGAGATGCTGCGACACCTCGGTTCCCACGGCGGGCGGCATCGCACCCTCGGCCGGAATCAGCGCGATGGCGCCGTCGCCCGCTTTGATCGCCGTTTCGACCGCCATCTCACCCCCGCCCCAGCGGATCCACCCGCTGTCACCGGGTTGGCCGCCGCCGGTGGCATAGAACAACGAACGGTCAAGGATCACACCGCCCTCTTCGGTCAGGCCCGTTACCCGCGCCGGGGCCTCGCGCCGATAGGCGTCCTGCATGAACAGCGGTTCAGTAGTCATCTCCGGTGCCTCCATCCATGTCGGTCTCGGTCAGCATGGCAGGCGGGGTCTCGGTCGTCGGCTCGACCGCAGCCTGTTTTGCCGCAGCTTTCCCGGTCAGCGCCTCGGGATTGCGCAGCCAGATGTCACGCTGGGCAAAGGGTATCTCGATCCCCTCTTCCACGAATCGTCGGTTGATCTCGTGGTTCATGTCGGACTTGACCGACAATGCCCAGTTCACGTCGCGCAATATCGCCCGGATCTCGAAATCGAGCGAATCCGCGCCAAAGCGCTGGAACACCACGCTGGGGGCAGGATTGGCCAGCACCATCGGATGCGCCTCGGCGATCTCGCGCAGGACCGCTTCGACCTTCTGGGTGTCGGTGCCATAGGCCACGCCCACCGGTACGATCACGCGGCCCACCGTATTGCCACGGGTATAGTTGGTCACGCTGCCACTGATCAGGTCCGAGTTGGGGATGATCACATCGGTGCGGTCAAAGGTTTCGATCCGGGTCGAGCGGACCGAAATGTCGCGCACATAGCCCATTTTCCCGTTCACATCGATCCAGTCACCCTTGGAGATCGGCCGTTCGATCAGCAGGATGATACCGGAGACGAAATTCGACACGATGGTCTGAAGACCAAAACCGATCCCGACCGACAGCGCACCAGCGACAATCGCCAGAGAGGAGAGATCGAAGCCCGCCGTGGTGATCGCCAAAAGCGCGGCCAGAAAGATGCCCAGATACCCGGTCCCGGCCACGATGGCGTTCTGGCCACCCGGATCAAGCCGCGTCTTTGGCAGCAACGAATTGCGCAACCCCCCCTGCAACAGCCGGGTGACGGTGTAACCGATGGCAAAGACCAGCGCGAAGGTCAGGAAATTCGACGGAGAAATGACCACTCCGCCGATATCGAACCCCATCATGATGCGCGACCAGATCTCGGTCAGCTCTGCCTCGCGCGCACCCCAATAAAGCGCCAGAAGCGGCAGCGCCAGGATTGCCAGCAGGAAACCGAGGATCACGGAGAAGAGCGAATCCCCCGCCTCGTCGCCCTTGCGGGTCAGCCAACCATAGACATTGGTCAGAAAGCGCTGGACGATCACCAGCACCGCAATCAGCGCCAGTGTCTTGACGGCCGGATAGACCAGCGCCTCGGCGGCACTGTTGTAGCCGAACATCGCCAGTACCGGCGAGGCGATGCCCAGCAGGTAGAGAGCACGCCGCAAGAACTCGACTATTCGGCTGAACCCCGAACCGCCGCGCGCGGCCTCGGTGCTGTCCACCGTGCCTTCATTGACCGGACGCTGCGCACGCACCCGCTGTAGTCGGAGCAGCAGAAGCGCGGTCATGACGATCACCGGAAAACCGGCCACCGCGCGCGTCGCCTCAGGGATATTCTCAAGCCGCTCGAACAGCACGATCAGGTCGTGCAGCACCAGCATCACGGCCAGAAGGTCGACACACAACCGCGTCACCCGCACCTGCGACTGGCTCAGATAACGAAAACCGGTATTGGCGTTGAACAGATAGACCTGTCGCCCAATCCAGTTGAAATACAAAATCGCGGCCGCCCAATAAGGCACCTGGTCAAGCATCAGTGCTCCGCGCAGGCCGGTAATGTCCATCATCTCAAGCGCCTGGACCAGGAACATGACACCGACCCAAGGGATCAGGATCCTGAGCAGCGACACCACGAAAGACCAGACACCGGTTCCGACGCCTCCCAGCGAGCGCAGGAAGTCGCCCGCCTGCTCTGACCATCTACGGCCTCGCGCAAGGAGAACCAGCCCCACGACACTCAAGAGCAGAATGCCCGGGCCGTTGCTTTTAAGCCGTTCGCGCACCACGTCCGAGCGCATGTTGAACGCGACCTCATTGGCCAGCGCCGTCATCGCCTGATTTAAGTCCTTCCACGCATCCGGCCAATATTCGGGATTGAGCGGTGACGGCCCGCGTTTGAGCAATTCCTTGGTGTCGCGCGCCCGCACGATGCGGTCGATCTCGTTGATCAGGCCATTTGCGCGGCTATAAGCCTCTTCCGAGATGATGCGCGGCACGGTCAGCTTGGCGAGTTGATCGTTCAGATGCGCGCGCAGCCGGGCGATGTCCTCGGCCTCGCTCTCGCCGTCAGAGGGCTTGGGCCCCAGCGCTGCGATCTGTGCCTCCAACGTCTTGATCCGGTCCGAATTCTCGCCCCGAACCCGGTTGAAGGTATCCCGGTAAGATCTTACCTCGGCTCGCAATTGCTCGAATGCGGCCTGCGAGGCACGGTTGAGTTTGATAACCTCCTCCGCGCGCTCGGCGGTGCGTACCCATCGGTCGTAATAGGCACGACCCTCGTCGGTCAACTGGGCCGAGAGCGCGGTCGCCGTCATCAGCAGCAACGCGGTGAGCAAAGACCGCAACACCTGGCCCATCTTCATGTCAGACGTCCTCGAACACGCCCGGGATCGAACTGGGCGCTCGGGTCATCCAGTCGGGCACGGGCAGGTTCTTCTCGCGCAGGAAATCCGGGTTGAACAGCTTGGACTGGTAACGGGTTCCATAGTCGCACAGCATGGTGACGATGGTATGACCCGGCCCCATCTCGCGCGCCATGCGCACCGCGCCAGCGATGTTGATCGCGGTCGACCCGCCCATCACCAGCCCCTCCTGCCGCAGCAGGTCAAAGATATAAGGCAGCGCCTCGGCATCAGGCACCTGATAGGCAAAATCGGGTTTGAACCCTTCGAGGTTCCGGGTGATCCGCACTTGGCCGATCCCCTCGGCGATCGAGCCGCCCTCCATCGCCAGTTCACCGGTGGTGTAATAGCTATAGAGCCCCGCCCCCATCGGGTCGGCCAGCGCGATCTTGACCCCCTTGGGTTGCAACGCCTCGGCCACGCCCGCCAGCGTACCGCCCGAGCCCACCGCCGCGACAAACCCGTCAACCTTGCCGTCGGTCTGCTCCCAGATCTCGGGGCCGGTGGTTTCCACATGCGCCTGCCGGTTGGCGGTATTGTCGAACTGGTTGGCCCAGATCGCGCCATTGGGTTCGGTCTTGGCCAGTTCGCGCGCCAGACGCTCGGAATAACGCACGAAATTGTTGGGGTTGCGATAGGGCGCGGCAGGCACCTGTACCAGCTCGGCCCCCGCCAGGCGCAGCATGTCCTTCTTTTCCTCGGACTGGGTCTCGGGGATCACGATGACGGTCTTGAACCCCATGGACGCGCCGACCAGCGCCAAGCCGATACCGGTGTTTCCGGCGGTGCCTTCGACAATCGTGCCGCCAGGCTGAAGGTCACCACGCGCGATGGCGTCGCGGATGATGTAGAGCGCGGCGCGATCCTTGACCGACTGGCCCGGGTTCATGAACTCGGCCTTGCCGTAGATCTCGCACCCAGTCTCTTCGCTGACCCGGCGCAGCCGGATCAGCGGGGTATGTCCAACGGCCTCGGCCAGATCGCGTGCAATACGCATGTCGCCCTCACAAACTTGTCCTGTTGCACCCGATGTAGCCCTGCGCGCCCCCGACCTCAAGCGAGGAACGGCGCGCGGGCGCGATCAGCCACGCAGACGGTCGCGATGCCGCGCCAGCCAATTGGCCACTGCCACCAGGCCCAGATCCTTGATTTGCTGGGTGTCGATCAGTTCCATCAGCGCATCAAAGGTCAGGATATGGGTGCGGATATCCTCGCCCTCACTCTCCAGCCCGCCACTGTCGGTTACCTCGGAAATATCGGCCAGGGCGACGAAGAGATGGGCGAATTGTGTCGACGACCCGCACGAGGAATAGGCCCTGCCCGCCGGTTCCAGACGATGCGCCGTCAGATGCGCTTCTTCCAGCAACTCGCGTTCCGCCGCCTGTTCCGGGGTTTCGCCCGGATCGATCATGCCGGCGACCGCCTCCAGCATCCACGGGGCGGGATCGCCGATCATGTAGACCGGCACGCGAAACTGTTCGACCAGCAGCACCCGGTCGCGCCGTGGATCATAGGGCAACACGATGGCCACCTGCCCGGTGACCAGCGCGCCACGGTTCAACAACTCGCTCATCGTGCCATCATTGCGGCGAAAGCGCAGATCCAGCTCGTCCAGGCCAAAATAGTTCACATAAGCCCGTTCATGGCGCTCGACCACGACGTCGCGTGCAAGATCGCGGTCGGGATCGGCCGGCCGCGCCGCCGCCGCCAGCCGCGCCGCCGCGCGCAGCCGGATCGCCGGAAAACTGCGAGAGATCTGCTCCGGAGTCAGGCGGCCATGGAAATCCATCACCTCGGCCGCCGCATGCAGGCTGAGCGGCCCCCATTGCGCGATCCAGTCTTCCAACTGCCATGGTGCGTCAGGCGTCCAGAGACCCTCTTTCGGAAAGAAGACCTGCGCGGTGGCATCGGACCCCTCTGCCAGGGTGACGTCGACATGGCGCAGGTCGTAGTCGAAACCGCCCTCGTAGAAATTCAGCCGGTCCAGCTGCAGCGGCGTCAGGCCCCGCACGAACAGCCCCTCGGCCCGCGCCCCCGGCCTTGCCTGTATCATCGGAAAGGGCTGATCCTGCACGCCGAATACCGCGTGATCGGCCAGGCTGGCCGCCATGATATCCGGCAGGGGATCGGCCTCTCCCAGAACAAGTTTCAGCAGCGGCGCGTGGCGCAGCGTGCCATAAAAGAACAAATCACTCACGGGATGTCTCTATCCTTCGATGAAAATGAAGTCAGCGCCACCGTTTCCAGGCAATATCGGTGGCCAGGCCGGACAAGACCGCCCCAATCAACAGAGTTATCAAAATATGCGGCACCAGCAGGGCGGTTCCGAATTCGACCCCCTCTTCGAAAATTGCCAGTACCGCGTCGAACGGGCCGTCATAGCGATTGCGCATGGCCAACCGGAACATTTCATAAGCGCCGTGCACAAACAGACCCCAGAACAGCAGCGCCCCAACCCCGGTCAGCCCGTTGTTGATGCCGCCGACAAAGCCACGCCCGGCGCGCGGCCCCATTACGATCCAGCCGCAAAGCACGCCCAACCCGGAATTCACCCAGTTGAAATAGCCGAAATCAGTTCCCTCGGGCAGTTGCGGCTTGACCTGTTCGGACACGACAAATGCCAGCAGGGCCAGGCAAAGGGCGGCGACTAGGCGAGCGGCTGTAGGCATGGGAGATCGGTCTCAGCTGTGGTTCGGACGTGCCACCGTCATCTGTGTCACATCGCAGGTGCCGGTGTCAAAGGCCGCTCCACAGGACGTGAGGTAGAAATTCCACATCCGCCGGAACCGGTCGTCAAAGCCGAGTTCCGCCACCTGATCCCATTTGTCGTTGAAGGTCTCGTACCAGCGTCTGAGCGTCAGGTCATAACTTTTGCCGAACTCCTTGGAATGCACGAAATCCAACCCCGCCCGCGCCACCTGCTCGCGCAGAATACGCGGTGCTGGCAGCATGCCGCCGGGAAAGATGTATTTCTGGATGAAATCTACCCCGTTGCGATAGATCTCCCAGCGCCGATCCGCGACGGTGATGATCTGCAACGTCGCCCGCTTGCCCGGTTTCAGACGCGCGCGCAGCGTGTCGAAATAGACCGGCCAGTATTTCTCGCCCACCGCCTCGAACATCTCGATCGAGGCAATGCCGTCATAACTGCCACGCTCGTCGCGGTAATCCTGCAACTTGAACTCGACTTGCTCGGAAAGCCCCGCCTTTTCAATCCGCTCCCGCGCAAACTTGATCTGCTCCTGACTGATCGTCAGCCCGGTTACCCGCATCCCGCGCTCGCGCGCGGCATATTCGGCGAAGCCGCCCCAGCCACAGCCGATTTCAAGGATGTGATCACCCGGTAGTGCGCCCATCTCGTCAATCAGGCTGGCATATTTTGCCTCCTGCGCCTTTTCCAGACTCTCTTGCCCCGTCTCGAACAGGGCGCTGGAATAGGTCATCGTCTCGTCCAACCAGAGCCCGTAGAACTCATTACCCAGGTCGTAATGGTACGAAATGTTTTTCTTGGCCTGTTTGCGGTGGTTGCGTTGTAGCCAGAATCGCAGCCGTTCATAGGCACGGGCCAGGAACTGGCCGGTAAACCCGTCATAGACGGTCTCGTTGCCCTGATGTACCAGATCCATGAAGGCGCGTAGGTCCGGCGTGCTCCATTCCTGCTCGAGGTAGGCGTCGGAAAAGCCCAGTTCACCCTCGCGGATCAGGCGGGCAAACACATCGGTATCGTGGATATCGACACGGGCCACCGGGCCGGGTTCGGCCCCCTCGGACCGGAACACCCGCCCATCCGGCAAGGCAATGTCGAGCCGACCGGCCTCCATCCTGGCAAGCATCTGCATTACCTGAGGAAAATATCTGGGCAGGCCCTCCTGCCCCTCTGTTGACGTCAGGATCATCCGCCCCTCCCCGTTGCGGTTCGATCGACAGGTTAGGACGCGATGCCGACTCAGGCAAGTTCTCCGTCGGTGTCTCGCTGAAAGGCTCCGGAATAGGCCGCAAGTGCCAGTTTTCGCCCCAGATCTAGGGGCACCACCGGCGCCGGATAGGCCGCATCGGGCCGCAGGCCCCAATGGCGGGGCACTGCGTCGAAATAGGCAAGCGCCGTCTCGGAAGGCTCCCTCTCACCCTCGGCAATCCAGCGTCGGCGATAGCGGCCATCGGCATCGAACTTCTGTGCCTGTGTCTCCGGATTGAAAATGCGGAAATAGGGCGCGGCATCCGGCCCGCAGCCCGCCACCCATTGCCAGCCCATTGCATTGGCCGCCGGATCCCAGTCGGTCAGGCAATCGGCAAACCAGTCCATCCCCAGTTTCCAGTGCACCATCAGATGCTTGGTCAGGTAACTTGCGGCGATCATCCGGGCGCGGTTGTGCATACGCCCGGTCACATACATCTCGCGCATGGCGGCATCGACCAGCGGTATGCCGGTACGCCCGCGCGTCCAGGCGACAAAGCCGGGATCGGTTCGCTCGGTACTCCACGGAAACGCCTCCCAGCCCGGACGCCAGTTGTCGCTGAGCAGGTGTGGCGTGTGATACATCAGGTGATAGGCAAAATCGCGCCAGACCAGTTGCTTCATCCAGGTCTCGGCACCAGCGGCGCCCTGCCGTGCTGCCTCGGTCGCGCGATGCCAGAGGGTGCGCGGCCCGATCTCTCCCAGGCTGAGCGCATCCGACAGGGTCGAGGTGCCCTCGCCAGCGGGAAGGTCGCGACATTTGGCATAGCCGCCGATCCCTGTTTCGACGAACCGGTCCAGACGCTCCAGCGCCGCCGCCTCTCCGGGCGCCTGATGGGGGGCAACAACTGCCGCGCCCCGGCGCATCGGCGCATCCAGCCGCCAGTCGGACAGCGCATCGGATCCCGGCCATGTCGAAGGCGCACGAAGGCGCGCGGGCGCGGGATCGGGCACGGCAACCTCGCGCTGGCTGACCGCCCGCCAGAAGGGCGTATAAACCTTGTAGAAACCACCTGCCCCGGTCTCGACCGTCCAGGGTTCGAACAGCAGCGCGCCGCGAAACGAGCGTGCCTCGATCCCCGCCTGTTTCATCGCAGCCTTGACCGCGCTGTCACGGGTGATGGCCTGGGGGGTATAGTCGCGGGTCCACCAGACAGACCCAGCGCCGGTCTCGGCAATCAGCGCCTGCAAGACCTCCAGCGCCGGGCCACGCCGCAGGATCAGCCGGCTGCCGATCTCGCCCAGCGTGGCGCCAAACCGCGCCAGCCCAAGGCCCAGCCGGAACGCGGGCGCCGCTCCCAGTTCCGACACCGTCTGGTCATGGATGAACACCGCTATCACGGGGCGCCCGCTGGCTGCGGCGGCGGTCAGGCCGGGATGATCGGCAAGGCGCAGATCGCGCCGCAGCCAGTACAGGATCGGTCGGGTTTCGGTCACGCAATTCTCCGTCTCATCAAAGGTTTTACGAGACGAAAGCGATCCCGGATCACAACACCCGGTCGAGCGCCTCGATCAGCTGCGCGATCTCGGCCTTGCTGGTGTAATGGGTAAAGCTGAGCCGCAGAACGCCCTGCGTCGGATCGACCCCCATCGCCCCCAATGGGCGCACCGCATAGAAATCGCCACCCCCTGCCATGATGCCGTATTGCGCCAGTTCCGCCGCCACCGGCTCCGCCGGGCGGTTCAGCGCCAGCGCCACCGTCGGTGCGCGTCCCTCGGCCCGGTCCGGGCCAAGCAGGCGCACCGAGTTGCGCACCGACACCGCATCGAGCAGCGGTTGCAGCAACTCCACCTCATGCGTGCGCATCAGGTCGTGCACCGCCGCCCCGCGCGCCGCAGCATCGGTATCGGCAACCCCGTGATGGGTAGCCAATTGGTCAACATAATCGGCCATGCCCGCACAGGCCGCCACCTGCGCGTGATCGGGTCCTGCCGGGGTAAACCGTTTGTACAGAACTTCGGCGTTGAAATAATGCCCCTGATTGGGCAGCAACTCGCCAAGCGGGCGGCGGATCACCATCAGCCCCTGATGCGGACCATAGGTCTTGTAGGCAGAGAACAGGTAGATATCGGGTCCCAGCTCTCCGACATTGGGAAAGCCGTGGGGTGCATATGACACCCCGTCGACACAGACAAAGGCACCAGCGGCATGGGCAATCGCGGTGATCTCGGTCACCGGGTTGATCTCGCCAACCACGTTGGAACAATGCGGAAAACAGACCAACCGCACCGTCTCGTCCAGCAGGTCCTCCAGATCCTCGGGGTTGAGATGCCCGGTTTCCGGGTCGATCTGCCATTCACGCACATCGACCCCCGCCTCGGCCAGCCGTCGCCAGGGACCGGAATTGGCCTCGTGATCCTGATTGGTGACGATGATCGCCTCGCCCGGCTGCATCCATTGGCGGAACGCCTGGGCCAGAACATAAGTGTTCTGCGTGGTCGAGGGGCCAAAGCTCAACTCGTCGGTCTCGACCCCCAGGATCGCAGCCATGCGCGCCCGCGCCTCGTCCATCTCGGCGCCTCCCAGCCGGCTTGCGGCATAGGGCGCATAGGGCTGCACCTTGCGCTGGGTATAGAACCGGGTCAGCCGGTCGATCACCGGCTGACAAGTATAGGACCCGCCCGCATTTTCGAAAAACGCCTGACCGTTCAGCGACGGCTCGGCAAATGCGGGAAACTGCTTGCGGACAAAATCGATATCCAGCGCCATCTTGACCCTCTTTTCTGCTGGCAAATGGATGCCTTCTGACTGGGGCGGGGTCAAGTCACTCCGCTGATGACAGGATATGTCTACATGCCGGGCGATACAGCCCTCATCGCAAGCAATGAGGTAAGACGATGAGCTACAAACCCGCGCATTTCCTGGTCTGGGGCGAACTGCCCGTGACCGACATGGAGCGCAGCCTGGCGTTCTATCAGACCGTCACCGGTGCAGAACTGAGCATCGACACCAGCGGCCCGAACCCGATGGCGGTGTTCAAACCCGCCAATACCGAAACCGGCGTGGCCCTGCATCTTTATCCCGGCAAACCCGCGGGCGACGGGCGCGGCCCGACCCTGCACCTTGCGGCCAAGGGTGCGCTGGAACAGACCATGGCCCGCGTGACCGAAGCCGGTGGCGAGGTACTCTCGCCCGCCATCCCGCTCCCGGCCGGACGGTTCTTTTACGCCAAGGACCTCGACGGCAATTCGGTGGGCTTCTTCGAAACCGCCGCTGCCTGACAAGGAGAGGCCCCCGGAATTTCCCCCGGGGGTCTCTTACCATTCACACCCGATCAGGCGTTGACGTCGACGACCACGCGGCCCTGGACCTGACCCTTGAGGATATCGGCCCCCAGCTGCGGCAAATCCGACAGGGTGGCGGGCCGGATCATCGCCTCAAGCTTGTCCATCGGCAGATCGCGGGCGATCCGCTCCCAAGCCCGAACCCGATTGTCATAGGGCTGCATGACCGAGTCGATGCCCAACAGGTTGACCCCGCGCAGCAGGAAGGGGATCACGGTAGCAGGCAGGCCCGCGCCCCCGGCCAGACCGACAGAGGCGACCGAGGCGCCGTATTTCATCTGGCCCAGCACCCGCGCCAGCATGGCGCCGCCCACCGCATCGACACAGCCCGTCCAGGTCTCGGATTCCAGCGGGCGTTTCACGGTCTCGTTGATCTCTTTACGCGCCACGATCTGGGTGGCACCCAGCGATTTCAGGTAATCGGCGGTCTCGGGCCGCCCGGTGACCCCGGCCACCTCATAGCCCAGATGAGCCAGGATCGCAGTCGCGACCGAACCGACACCGCCAGCGGCGCCGGTAACCAGAACCGGCCCATGGCCCGGTGTCAGGCCGTGATCCTCCAGCGCCATCACCGCCAGCATGGCGGTGAAGCCAGCAGTGCCCACCGCCATCGCGCGACGGGTATCCAGCCCCTCGGGCAGCGGCACCAGCCAGTCGGCGCGCACATTGGCCTTCTGGCTGTAACCGCCCCAATGCGCCTCGCCAACGCGCCAGCCGGTCAGCACCACCTTGTCGCCGGGCTTGTAGCGCTCATCGGACGAGGCCTCGACCGTGCCGGCAAAATCAATCCCCGGCACATGCGGATACTTGCGCACCAGCCCGCCGCCGGGCCCGATGCACAGACCGTCCTTGTAGTTGACCGTGGAGTATTCGACCGCCACCGTTACCTCGCCTTCGGGCAAATCCGCCAGCGACAATTGCTTGACTGCGGCCTGCGTCTTGCCGCTCTCTTCGTCCTTGTCGACCACCAAAGCATTGAACATCTGATCACTTCCTTCCCAGAGGTGTTTTCCTCTTGCCAAAAAAATCCCGGGGGAGCCGCGGCCTGCCGCGGCGGGGGCAGCGCCCCCCTTCTAACGCCAGAACCCCTCGCGCACCGTAACCGGTCGCATGCCGTCGGGTGTCTCCACCTCCATCGTGCTGCCGGGCGCCCAGTGGCTGCGATCCACCATGCCGATCGCGACATTCACGCCGAATTCAGGGGAATGGATCGCAGACCCCACCTGCCCCATCCGGCGACCGTCGGCCAGCAGCGGCCAGGCATCCTGACAAGGCGGAATCTCGCCACCGATCACCAGCGCCCGGATCTGACGCGCCGGTCCGTTCTTGGCTTGTTCGGCCAGAGCCGCCTTGCCGATATAGTCCTCGGGAGAGTTGCAGAACTTGCCCAAACCGCATTCATAAGGCGTGTTCTCACGGGTCATGTCGTTGCCATAGCTCAAAAGCCCGCTTTCGACACGTTCGATGTTGTTGGGGCAACCCGCCCGCACGTTCAGGTCCTCGCCCGCTGCAAACAGCGCGTTCCAGAGCGGCATGCCCAGTTCCGACCCCTCGACATAGATTTCAAAGCCGCCCTGTTTCGACCAGCCAGAGCGCGCCACCACCAGCTCGACCCCCTGAAAGGCCAGCCGCTTGTAGCGGAAAAAGCGGATATCGCGCACCGTATCGCCAAAGACCCGCGCCATCAGATCGTCCGCCTTGGGGCCCTGGACAGCCAGCGGCGACACATCGGGCTCCTCGATCTCGACATCAAAGCCCCGGGCGATGGCAATCCCCAGCGCAAATTGCAGCAGATCTCCGTCAGCCAGCGACAGCCAATAATGATCGGCGGCCAGTTTCACCGCCACCGGGTCGTTGAGCATGCCGCCGCGATGATCGACCGTCGGCACGTAATAGCACTGGTCATCGGCCATCCGGTCCATGTCGCGCGGGCTGATCAGCTTCATCAGCCTCAGCGCATCAGATCCCTTGATGCTGACCTGCCGTTCGCAGGCCACATCCCAAACCTGCACATGCTGCTTCAGATGCGCGCAGTCCGCTTGCAGACTGTCGAAAACCGTGGGCAGCAGCATGTGATTGTAGACCGTGTAGCCTTTGACACCGGCGGCCTCGACACCGTCGGAGAAAGGAGTGCGCCGGACCCGGCGGGACGGGAAAATGCTTGCCATGCTCAGACCTCCAGATGAGCGTTCATGGATGTGGGCCAAACAAGTGCGCATACGGTGACACGGCGGTGATCCGCCGGCTTGCCCGCGCCGCGATACCCGGTCCCGGCTCTTGCCCTCGGCCGACTCACGTCCTAGGGTCTAAATGTCAGACTTTTAAATGTCAGACAAATGATTTCTCGCCGGTCGCGTGCCGGCTCCGATAACTTGCAGGGCCTTGAATATGCGGATCGACCCCAACAGCGCCACCGATCTTCCGGTTCAGATCGCGCAGGCAATCAAGGATGCAATCGTGTCGGGTGCACTGATCGTGGACGAGCGCCTGCCCTCAGAAGCGGAACTGTCCGAACAGTTTCAGGTGTCGCGCCCCACGGTGCGCGAGGCCCTGAAGCGGCTGGCGGCACAATCGCTGATTCGCACCCAGCGCGGTGCATTTGGCGGCGCCTTCGTGAACCGGCTGAGTTTCGAGGATGCACAGGCGCAGCAGATCACCACCTCGACCCTGCTGCTGTCGATGAACGCAGTCAGTTTTGACACTGCCTGCGAGGCGCGTTTCGCGTTGGAACGCGCCTGCGCACCTCTGTCCGCGGAACGACGTAGCGCAGCACATCTGGCCACGATGCGAGACGAGATCCGGCGTCAAGGGGCGCCCGATCTCAGCGACGAGGCGTTCTGCGCATCGGACGTGGCCTTTCACCGGGCGCTGGTCGATGCGGCTGCCAATCCGGTGCTGTCCTATCATCTGGCGGGCGCGGTCGAGGCGATGCAGCCGCTCATGAACATGATCACCTTTACCGCGCGCTCGCGCAGCACCATCGTGTCGCTGCATGAACGGATCGCCGAGGCGATCGAAACAGGGAATGCGGCGCAGGCTGACACCGCGCTGGCAGAGCTGATGCACTATACGATGTCGCTCAAGGATGATGTCATGGCGGCCCGCGCGGCGGCGCGGTCTTAACCGCGCATTTACCCTTGCCGGGCAAATTCGGGGCATGTTCGCCTCAACCAACCCATTCTCCCCCGAAATCTGGCTCCGGGATGTCTTTGACTGCAAGGCCGTCACCCATGGTCAGGTGATCCGCCGCAAGACCCGCGATATCGAGAGATATGTCGGTATGAAACGGTTCCTGGAAGAAGTCCGTCAGCGTGGCTTTCAGGCGGTGCAGAACCGCGAACAGATCATCATCTTCTGCAACAGTGCCCCGATCCACCGCCTGGTCTGAACCGCTTTCCGACACGGAAAGCAGCCGGAAATCCTGCAAGGATTTCCGGGAACGCACCGCAACCTGTTTTCCTCGCAGGATGTCGGTTGCCGTTGCAACCGCTGCTGGAGCGACTATATTCAAGCCGTTCCCTCGGGAACTATGGACATAAACGCGCTCGTAATAAGCGGATCGGACCCGGGGGCGGTACCCGGCGGCTCCACCAGATACCCTCGTTGGGGGACCTTGGGGCCGAAACAGGATCGACGGACGTCTAAAGGGGTTAGCTTTGTCTCGGCGGGGTACCACCGTTATCGGTCCGTAAAGCATAATTGCCAACGACAATCGTGCTCCGGTCGCTCTGGCTGCGTAAGCAGTCCGAAACACCGAAATCTAAGCCCTTGCGCCTAGCAGCGTAAGGCGGGGTTCGCAGGTACCTGGCAACAGAAACCTGCACTTTCCCTAAATAAGTCTGTTTTTGATCGGCGTTTCATCGACGTCATTCAGCATTCGTTCACCAATCGGGCGCATTGTGAGGACAGCGACGATGGAGGCTCAGATGAACAAGTCCGAGTTGTTGAAGGAATGGTATGCCCGGGTTTGGGAGCAAGGCGATGTCGATGCGATTGATGATTTCTTTGCCGGCGACACGATGGCCGAGGGACTGATCCCCGAGATGCAGGTGGGCGCCGACGATTTCCGCGAATTCGTTTCGGCCTTTCGCTATCACCTGGGCGATATCCGGGTGGACATCCCCAAGACGATCGAAAACGGCGACTGGCTGTCGGCGATCCTGCATGTGCATACCTCGCGCGCCGACAATGGCGCCCCGATCGAGGTCACGGGTCAGGTGATGGCCCGGTACAAGGGCGGCAAGATCGTCGAGGCCTATAACCAGTTCGACCTGATCTCGCTGTTCGAGCAGCTGGGGCAAATGCCCGCAGACACCCTGCCCATCTGCATGACGGGCCAGCGGCTGGAATGGGCGTGACCGCGCCGCGGCATTGACGCCCTGCCCCCCGACGCGATAGCGAGATGCCGCAGCGCTGCAAATTCCCGATCCGGGTTGCTCAGCACTCTGCACTTGGCGGGATGGCGAGGGGGACGCTGGCATGACGGCAACTGACGCGCAAGGCGGGGAGGCCGCGACACCCGGGATGCGTCCGCCGCCGTCGCTTGCCCAGTTGACCCGTGTCTTTGGCCGCATCGGCCTGCTCTCCTTTGGCGGGCCGGCGGCGCAGATCGCTCTGATGCATCGCGAACTGGTCGGGGCCCGCGCCTGGCTGGACGAGCAGACCTTTCTGCGCGCATTATCGCTTTGCATGCTGCTGCCCGGCCCCGAAGCCATGCAACTGGCCACCTATGCCGGCTGGCGCCTGCGCGGAGTGACGGGCGGCCTGCTGGCGGGAGCGTTGTTTGTGCTGCCCGGCGCGCTGGTGATCGCCGCGCTGGTGGCAGTCTATGTGCAGGTCGGCACCGTGCCTGTGGTGCAGGCCGGGTTTCTGGGCGTCAAGGCGGCGGTAATCGTCATCGTCATCGAGGCCTTGCGCAAACTGGCGGCACGGGCGCTGACCTCACCGGCAGCCTGGCTTCTCGCAGGGCTCGCCTTCTCGGCGATCTTCGCCTTGTCGCTGCCGTTTCCACTGATTGTCGCCGCGGCGGCGCTCTGGGGATTTCTTAGCACCAAGCCGGGCGTCGCCGGCAAATCCGCCCTGCCACCTCCACCCTTTCGCATCGCCGCAACGTTGCTGGCGCTCTGGCTTGTCCCGCTTGTACTGTTGGACGTCTCGGGTCCGCCCTTGCTGGCCGATATCGGCTGGTTCATGGCCCGGCTCGCCGTGGTCACCTTTGGCGGCGCCTATGCCGTACTGGCCTACATGACACAGACGGTGGTCGACCAATATCACTGGATCACCACCGCCCAGATGATCGACGCGCTTGGGCTGGCCGAAACCACCCCTGGCCCGCTGATCCTGGTCACCCAGTTCGTCGCGATGCTGAGCGCCCATCTGGCCGGCGGTCCGGCGCTGGCGGTCGCCGCGGGCCTGGTTGCACTCTGGGCGACCTTTGTTCCTTGTTTTCTCTGGATTTTCACCGCCGCGCCCTATCTTGACCATATCGCCGGACGTCCCCGCCCAGCGGCTGCGCTGGCCGCGATAACTACGGCTGTAGTTGGCGTTATCCTGAACCTGTCGCTCTGGTTCGCCATGCATGTGCTGTTCTCCGAGATCTCGGTGCTGCGCGCAGGGCCGGTCGCACTGCCCCTGCCGGACTGGAACAGCCTCGACCTGCTGGCCCTGGCATTGGTCGCGCTGGCAGCGGTCTGGATGATCCCGCTGCGCCGGGGCATGGGCGAGACGGTACTGCTGCTGGCCCTGGCCGGCGCCGGCAGCCATTTCCTCTGACGCGCCCTAACTGCGAAATGCGGCCCGGGATCTCTTTTGTTTCCAGCCGAATCCCCTATGCTGGGCTTCAAGACGGAATGGGGACACTACATGTCGAGAGACATCGACTACGGCAACCTGATGCACACCGCGATGCGCGGCCTGATCAAGACGGTTCTGGCGGATGTGGCACAGCACGGCCTGCCGGGCGCGCATCACTTCTTCATCACATTCGATACCCGGTACGAGGGAGTGCAACTGGCAGACTGGCTGGCCGATCGCTATCCGGGCGAAATGACCATCGTGATGCAGCATTGGTACGAGAATCTCGACGTCGGCGAGGACGGGTTCGCCATCACGCTCAATTTCGGCGACTCGCCGGAACCCCTCTACATCCCCTATGACGCGATCCGCACCTTTGTCGATCCGTCGGTGGAATTCGGCCTACGTTTCGAAAGTCCGGATTTCGACGAGGATGACGAGGACGATATCGAGGTCGAGGAAGAGCCCGAAGCCCCGAAACCGGATGCCGAGGTGGTATCACTGGACAGTTTCCGCAAACCCTGATCCGTGATCGCATCCAAAACGCCCGCCATCCTTGCAAGAATGCGGCAGGCGTTGCGAAACCGGGCTATTGTTTCTGCAAGAATGTCTCGACCGACTTGGCTGGCCGACCGTTCTTGACGCGCGAGAAATTCAGGATCAGCCCGCCCTCGGCAAGGGTTCGGTCGAATTGCTGCATCTCGTATCCGCCGTCATCGGCCACGAACAGCGAGAACACCGTCAGCGTATCGCCCGCGATGCGGCCCCAGACATAGGGCTCTCCCTTCATCGGGTCGAGTTGCACGGTATGGCCGAACACATTGCGTCGCATCGCGGCGGCATAGACGCCGTCACGCGTGCTGGGCAGGAAATCGACTGAATAGTCGCTTTCCTTTATACGTCCGTCCGGCTTCTGGATGGTGGTTGACCAACTGACGGTGAACCCGTCCTTGGTTTCCTCGATCATCACGTCCATATCGCGCATTTCGGTCGTACCATCGGTGCGCTGAAGCTCGGCACTGCCTTGATAGGTGCCGACAAAGCGGGCCGCCTCTCCGGCAAAGGCATCGGGAACCAGAAGAAGCGAGATCAGCAATGCCAGCGCCAGAACCGGACGTGTCAGGGCGGAAAGAGAGATGGCAGGCATCGGGCGCTCCTTTGTACTGGGGTTTCACGAACATATTACAGGCCGCGCGCGGCGGAACAATGAACGAGTTCACCTCCCCCTCCGATTTGATCGCTGCCGCGCTATACCTTGCCTGCGTCAGACCCTATCTTTGACGGAACAAAGCCACCAGATGGAGATGCAGATGACCGCGACCCGCACCGAGACAGACAGTTTTGGCCCGCTGGAGGTTTCCGCAGACAGGTATTGGGGCGCGCAGACCCAACGCTCGATCCAGAATTTCCCCATCGGGTGGGAGCGTCAGCCCGTTGCCGTCATCCGCGCGCTGGGCGTGGTGAAACAGGCCTGCGCCCGGCGCAACAAGGAAACCGGCGCGCTGGCCCCGGACCTGGCCGATGCGATCATCGCCGCCGCGGGCGAAGTTATCGCAGGTCAGTTGGACGACCATTTCCCGCTGGTGGTGTGGCAAACCGGGTCCGGAACGCAATCGAACATGAACGCCAACGAGGTGATCGCCAACCGCGCCATCGAACTGCTGGGCGGGACGCTGGGCAGCAAGGACCCGGTACACCCGAACGACCATGTGAACATGGGGCAATCCTCGAACGACACCTTTCCCACCGCGATGCATGTGGCGGTGGCAATGACCGCTCGCGACGTGCTGTTGCCGGGGCTGCGCGCCCTGCTGGCCGGGCTCGAACAGAAGGCCGAGGAATTCCACGACATCATCAAGATCGGCCGCACCCATACGCAGGACGCGACGCCGCTGACCCTGGGACAGGAGTTTTCGGGCTATGCCCAGCAGATCCGCATGGGGCTGGCCCGGATCGAGGCCGCCTTGCCCGGCATTCATGAGCTGGCCCAGGGCGGCACAGCCGTGGGCACCGGCCTGAATACAAGCGAGGGCTGGGCCGAGGCGGTCGCCGCCAATATGGCCGAGATCACCGGCCTGCCGCTGGTCACCGCGCCCAACAAGTTCGAGGCGCTTGCCGCCCATGACGCCATGGTCTTCCTGTCCGGCGCGCTCGCGACGGTGGCGGGCAGTTGTTACAAGATCGCCAACGATATCCGTTTTCTGGGTTCCGGCCCCCGGTCGGGGCTGGGAGAGTTGATTCTGCCCGAAAACGAACCCGGCAGCTCGATCATGCCGGGCAAGGTCAACCCGACCCAGGCCGAGGCACTGACCCAGGTCGCCGCCCATGTGATGGGCAACGATGCGGCGATCAAGTTCGCAGGCTCGCAGGGGCATTTCGAGCTGAATGTCTATAATCCAATGATGGCCTATAACCTGTTGCAATCCATGCAACTTCTGGGTGATGCGGCAGACAGTTTCACACAGCGGATGCTGCTGGGCATCCGCGCCAACACCGCACGGATCGACCAGTTGATGCGCGAAAGCCTGATGCTGGTCACCGCGCTGGCGCCGACCATAGGCTATGACAACGCCACCACGGTCGCCAAGACCGCGCACAAGAACGGCACCACCCTCCGTGAAGAGGCGGTGCGGCTGGGCTTTGTGGATGGAGAGACCTTTGACCGGGTGGTGCGCCCCGAACAGATGATCGGGCCGCGCGACTGATGGGCAAACCGGTCAACCTCAACCAGTTCCGCAAACAGAAGGCGCGCGCCGAGAAAAAGGCGCGTGCCGATGAAAACGCGGTGAAATTCGGCCGCAGCAAGGCCGACAAACAGCTGGAGCGCGCCCGCGCCGACAAGGCCCGGCGCGATCATGACGGCCACGAGGTCGAGGAATGAGCGGCCGCCCCGTCAAACGTTCGCTGACGCTGCGGGGGCACCGAACCTCGGTCTCGCTCGAGGATGCGTTCTGGCGGGCCTTTCGCGAGATCGCTCGAGAAAAAGACATACCGATCAATGTTCTGGCGGGCGATATCGATGCCGCGCGCGACCCCGAGACCGGCCTGGCCTCGGCCATCCGGGTCTATGTGCTGAGCTGGTATCAAAGCAGGCGCTGAACGCGAGTTGACAGAATTAGGACGCTTGCCCTAGAGCTCTTAGGACATGCATCCTAGAGGTTGGATATGGCACAAGCTCAGACCAGTGAACAGATCGTCACTGCCGCCGATGATCTGTTCTACCGGCAGGGATTCGCGCAGACCTCATTCGCCGATATCGCAGCGGCGGTGGGTATCTCGCGCGGCAATTTCTATTATCATTTCAAGACCAAGGACGAGATCCTGGCCGAGGTGATCCGGCTGCGACTGGCCCGCACCGCGCAGATGCTGGAGAATTGGCAGGGCACCGGCGACAGCCCCCGCGCCCGCATCGCCAGTTTCATCGACCTGATGATCATGAACCGCGCCAAGATCACCCGTTACGGCTGTCCCGTCGGCTCGCTCTGTACCGAACTCAGCAAGCTGGATCACGCCGCGCAGGGGCAGGCCAACGGGCTGTTCACCCTGTTTCGCGACTGGTTGCAGCGTCAATTCACCGAGGCCGGACAGGGCACCGACGCATCCGCACTGGCGATGCATCTGCTGGCCCGCAGCCAGGGCGCGGCCACGCTGGCGCAAAGCTTTCACGACGAAGGGTTTCTGGGCACCGAAGTGGCCGACATGCACCGCTGGCTCGATGACACTCTCTCCAAGACAACTTGAGGAAATCGCCAAATGTTCCTGATATTGCTGAAATTCTCAACCAACAAAGCCCGCGCGCCCGAGTTCATGGCAGACCATGTGTACTGGCTGAAACAGGGGTTTGACGACGGCATCTTTGACATTGCGGGCAGCCTTCAGCCGCAATTGGGCGGCGGCATCCTTGCCCGCGCCGCCACCCGCGCCGAGGTCGAGGCCCGCGTCGCCGCCGACCCCTTTGTGATCGAGGATGTGGTGACCGCCGAGATCCTCGAACTCACGCCATCGCGCACCAGCGCCGATTTCGCCTTTCTGCTGCCCGCGGTCGCGGCATGAGCACCACGATCCCCGGCCCCGACGGGCAGCCGCGCTGTCGCTGGTGCAATGCGGCGCCGGAATTCGTCGACTATCATGACCGCGAATGGGGTTATCCGGTGGATGACGACCGGCGCCTGTTCGAAAAGCTCTGCCTTGAAAGCTTTCAATCCGGCCTAAGCTGGCGCACCATCCTCGCCAAGCGCGAGAATTTCCGCGCCGCGTTCGACGGGTTCGACTGGACCCGCATCGCCATCTATGACGACACAGATATCTCCCGGCTGCTGGGCGATGCCGGCATCATCCGCCATCGCGGCAAGATCGAAGCGGTGATCAACAATGCCCGCCGGATGGGCGATCTGCTGGACGAACATGGCAGTCTGGCGGCCTATGTCTGGTCGTATGAACCCAGGCCCGAAGAGCTGCCCGAGCCGCAGACGGCCAGCATCATCCCCGCCTCGACCGCGATGTCGAAGGATCTGAAGAAACGCGGCTGGAAATTCGTCGGCCCCACCACGGTGTTTGCCTTCATGCAGGCGATGGGGCTGGTTAATGATCACGCGCACGGCTGCGTCATGCGCGACAAGGCGGCGGACCTGCGGGCAGGCTTCACGCCGCCCAAATGAAAACGGGCCGCGAAATAGCGGCCCGGTTCCCGTATTTTGCGGCTCTTACAGCGAGGCGCGATAGATCTTGTCGATATTGCCGCCCAGGGCCGTGTTGAACTCGGCATCCGACTGCTGTTTCGACAGGCCCTCGGTCAGCGCGCGCGAGAACGAGGCGATCATCTTGCCGTTCCGGCTCAGCAGGTCGCAGGCCTGATCGGTGGAATAGCCACCCGACAGCGCCACCACCCGCACCACGCGGGGATGATCGGCCAGCGCGTCATACAGGTTGGCAGTGCTGGGAATGGTCAGTTTCAGCATCACGTCCTGCCCCTCACCCAGGGTGTCGAGATGTTTGAGGATTTCCTCCTTCAGCATCTCTTCGGCTTGCGCCTTGGTGGTCGAATGGATGTTCACCTCGGGCTCGACGATCGGCACCATGCCGGCGGCGATCACTTCGCGTGCCACATCGAACTGTTGTGCCACCACGGCGGCGATGCCTTCGGCATTGGCCTCGTGGATGACCGAGCGTTCCTTGGTGCCGAATACCCCTTCGGCCTTGGCCAGGGTCGCGGCCAGACCCGGGATCGGCTTCATCATCTGCACGCCATTGGCCTCGTCCTCAAGCCCCTTGTCGATCTTGAGGAAGGGCACCACACCTTTGACGTTCCACAGGTAATCGGCCACGCCGCGGCCCTCGATGCTCTCGCCCAGGGTGCGTTCGAACAGGATCGCGCCGATCACCTTCTTGCTGGTGAAATCGTCGGCCAGGATGATCCGGGCGCGCATGCGCTGGATCTCGGCAAACATCTCTTCTTCGGAGCCGTATTGCGCCGCGTCCACACCATAAAGCGCCAGCGCCTTGGGGGTCGAGCCACCGCTCTGATCCAGGGCCGCAATGAAGCCCGCGCCATTTGCCATCTGTTCGCGCATTTGTGCCTTGGACATATGTCTTTCCCGTCTTAATGATTCCGCTTGGCACCGCATACAGTATGGCAAGCGCGGATGGTAGGATGTTAGCGCTCAACTACGCGCAGCCAGATGCCATCTGCGGCCCGCACGGTCAGGTGCGCCACCGGGACCGGCTCGCGCCCCGCGATCCGCTCGAACCGGAACCGCCGCAGCAGCATCGACAGGATCAGCGGCCCCTCGACCATGGCGAACCCGGCCCCGGTGCAAACGCGCGACCCGGCCGAAAACGGCATATAGGCCGTGCGCTGGCAGGTCTTGCCATTCTCGGTCTGCCAGCGGGCCGGGTCGAAGTCGTCGGGTCGATCCCACAGGCGTTCGTGCCGGTGCAGGTGCCAGGGGCTGAGTACGACCTGCGCGCCCTTGGGCACATCGCGGTCGCGGAACCGCTCGGGGCAAGTCGTCTCGCGCACCATCATCGGCACAGGCGGATACAGGCGCAGCGCCTCGCGGAACACATCTCGGCTGAGCCGCAGTTTGGACATCACGCTGAAATCCGGGGCACCATCCAGCGCGCGCGCCTCCTCGGCCAGCTTCTCCTGCCAATCGGGGTAAACCGCCATCAGATAGAGCGTCCAGGCAAGCGCCGAGGCGCTGGTTTCGTGCCCCGCCAGGAAAAAGATCGCCACCTGATCGACCATCTCGTCAGTGTCAAACCGGTCGCCTGTCTGCGGGTCGCTGGTGGTCATGATCTTGGTGGCCAGATCGTCGGGCGCGGTGCCGGCGCGGATTTCGTCCATCCGGGTATCGGTCAATTGCCGGATCAGCCCCCGGATCACCGCCGCGTTCCGGCGGGTCTCGCGCGAATGGAACCGGGGCACCCAGCGTGGCACCGGCACAAAGGCCGCCAGATTGAGTAGAGGCTGCGCCCGCTGATAGGCCCGGAACCGGGTGAACACCTGCGCCGCCACCTCATGTTCGATCGGGATCGAAAACAGAGTACGGAAAATCACATCCGCCGCCGCGTGGCTGGTGACCTCTTCGATCTCGCTCTCCTGCCCGGCCTGTGCCGCCAGCCGGTTCACCGCCGCCTCGGAGGCCGCCCACATGGCAGGAAAAGTATCGCGCAGGCGCCCGCCCTCGAATGCCGGATCGATGATGCGCCGCTGGCGTTTCCAGGTCTCGCCATTGGTCAGAAAGACGGAATTGCCCAGCAGCGGCCGCAACCCCTCGCTGATGCGGTTCGACTTGGGGAAATCGTCGGGCCGCGTTTTCAGCACCGTGTCCACCAGGTCGGGCTGGTTCACCAGATACGAGCGAAAGAAGGGCGTGCGGAACTCGGCCATCCAGGCGCGGTACAACCGCGCGGGCTGCGCCGACAACAGATCCTGGCGGAACAGCTTGAGATAGCGCCAGAGCGAGACCTTGTCCGGGCGCGCGGGGGGTTTGGGCGGGATCATGCGGCGCCCATATCGGTATATTTGCTCACCGCCCGGTCGATCCGCGATTTCGACGGCGCCCGGTCGTGATAGCGCGCGGCCAGCGTCTGCGGCCCGGCAGTGATGCGGAAATAGTCGTAATCCCCCACCTGATCGAAGGCGCAGAGATACTGGAAATGCAGCCGGAAAAAGCGCCAGCGCAGCTCGGCCCAACGGGCCGGGCTTAGCGTCTGGGTAAAGGCCGCTGACAGGACCAGCGGCCAGCGCTTGCCCGCCTTGGGGGCAACCCCGCTGACCGCCACAGGATCGCACAGCGCGAATGCACAGCCATCGCCGGGGGCCGAGACATCGACCCAGGCCAACTCGTTGCGGGTGCAGAGGTAATGCAGATCGGCGCGCAGCCGCTGCGCCTCGGGCAGGAAGGACACCATCGGCACCACCTGCCCCAGGGTCAGAAACCCCAGCGCCGGACCATCGGCGGGCACCCTGCCCGCCCGGATCAGATCGGCGAGCACAGACACACCCACATGCGCGCCCGAGGAATGGCCCACCACCAGCACCTCGTCCACATCGCTGGCCAGCGCCACGGCGATACGGTCGGTGAAATCACCGATCCGCGCCTCCAGCTCGGGCGGGTTGGCGCCGCGCCAGCGCGCCGAATAGGCATAATCATGCATCAGGTAATAGGCAAAGAAGGTGCCATCCTTGGATCGAAACCAGCGCAGCAGGTAGACGCCCGCCGCAAGCCCCAGCGCCAGCCCGACCAGCGCAACAATCGGATAGCCTGTCAGCCCGCCCAGCCGCCAACCCATCCAGACCAGCAAGAGCGCGGCGAACAGCTGCGCCAGCAGCATCCCGACCGGGTAAAGGGCCGCAATCACCGGGCCCTTCCTCAGCCGCATCAGCCGCCAGAGCACGCCCGAGGCGATATAGGTCCAGGCGGTGCGCCCCAGTTGTGCATAGGTGGCCGGGATCGTGTTCGACATGCTGCCGCGCACGATATCGGACCAGACCAGCACTTCTACATCCGCCTCGACCGCCTCACCCTCCTGTTCGGAGCTGACATGCCAGCCATAAGGGCCCTTGGTGGTCTTGGGCTTCAGCGTGACGGAATAGCCCGAGATCCGCGCCTGCTCGGCGCTTTCCTTGCGATAGAGCTCGCGGTAACGGCGGGGATGAATCGGGTCGTAACCGGGAATATAGAACACCCGGCGTTGGCGCACCTGACCTGCGGATGGGACACTGCTCATGGCTCGACCTCTTTGGTCGCAGCCTAGCTGATCACTGGGGCAAGATTAAGCCCAAGCGATGGCACCACCTGCTTGTTTCTGGTTGGAAATACTCTCGGGGGGCGGCGGGCCAAGGGCCCGGCGGCGGGGGCAGACAGCCCCCCGGCCTCGCTCAGCCCAGCACCGCCAGCGCCGGGAAGGTTTCCAACAGCCACCAGCTGAACTGGGTAAAGAGGCCCGTGACCAGCATGATGCCGACAAACAGCAACAGCCCGCCCATCACCTTCTCAATCAGGCCCATATGAGGCTTGATCCGGTTCATCACCGCCATCGAGCGGCTGAGGAACATGGCCGCCAACAAAAACGGCACCCCCAGCCCCGCCGCGTAGACACCCAGCAACAGCGTGCCGCGCGCCACCGAGGCCTCGGACGCCGCCAGCGACAGGATCGCGCCCAGCTGCGGCCCGATACAGGGGGTCCAGCCAAAGGCAAAGGCCAGACCCAGCACATAGGCGCCAAAAACCGAGCCGCCTGCATCGCCGGTCTGCATCCGCGCCTCGCGATCCAGCAGCGGAATGCGAAAGACACTCAGAAAGTGCAGGCCAAAGACGATGACCACCACGCCCGAGACCTTGGCGAAGAGTTCCTGATTCGACAGCACAAAGGCGCCAAAGGCCGAAGCCGTGAACCCCAACAGCAGAAAGACGGTCGACAGGCCCAGCACAAAGAACAGTGCCGCCAGCGTCGCCTTGCGCCGCGCGGCGGCCTGATCCTGTATCTCGCCCAGGCTCACCCCGCTCATATAGGCCAGATAGGGCGGCACGATGGGCAGCACACAGGGGCTGAGAAAACTGACGATCCCGCCAAGGAGCGCCACGAACATGGCGGGTAAAAGCCCCGCGTCGATGATCTCTATTCCAAACATGACCTGCACATAGGTGATCACGGGGGCCGCGTCACGGGGCCATGCGGTCACATCCTCGTGGCCGTGTTGTAGCAATGACGCGGCGGGCGCTGGACAGGCGCGCGGACCGGGCGTATCTGCGAGACATGACCGACGAAACCCAGACCCTCGACGCGTTGGGGCTGCTTTGCCCCCTGCCCGTGCTCAAGGCCCGCAAGCGGCTGAAATCCATGGCGCCCGGTGCTGTGCTGCGGCTCTTGGCCGACGATCCTGCCGCGGTGGTGGACGTACCGCATTTCTGCGCCGAAGCGGGTCATGTACTGATCGGTCAGGAGGACGCCGTCGATCACCAGATTTACCTGATCCGCCGCGCGGAATGAAAAAGGCGGGTCCCTGAGGGGCCCGCCTTTTCCGTTACTGTCCTAGCGACCACCAGCCGCGCCGCTTGGGCTTGGCTGGACTGTCGGGTTCCGGCTCAGCCTCGGCCACCGCCAGTTCAGGCGTGGGTTGTTCCTCTGCCTGCGCCAGTTCTGGCGCGAGCTCCGCGTCCGGCTCCGCCTGCGTCGCAGGCGCTTCCTCGGCGGGCTGAGCGATTTCCTCGGCAGTCACCTCGGCCTGACCTGCATTGGCCTCGACGGGCATCACCGGCTCTGCCTCTCTCTCGGGCTTGGCCGCCTCGGCGGGTGCTTCGACCTCGACCGGAGTGTCGACCTGTGCCGCTTCGACCGGAGCTGTCTCTGCCTCGGCACGAGTGTCGGTCATAGCAGTAGCGGCATCCGCCGCGACCGGGACGGCCTCGGCGCCGGGTTCTGCCACAGCCTCGGTTGCGACGGGCTCGGCAGGGGTTTCGGCCTTCTTGCTGCGGCTGCGCGGTTTGCGCGGCTTCGGCGTCTTCTTCACCGGTGCCGACTCAGCCTCAGCCTCGGACTCAGCCTCAGTTGCGGCAGAAGCCTCCTCGCTCACCACCTCGTCGGTGGCTGCTTCAGCAGCCGCTTCGGCCTTGACCGGTTTCTTGCGCGTGCGGGTCCGCTTGCGCGTGGTCTTGGCCGGAGCCGCCTCCTCGTCGCTTTCGGTCTCGGTTGCAGGTTCTGCCTCGGCAGGCGCCTCGGCCCCGCTCACGTCGTCTCCGTCATCCGAGGCGGAATCGTCACCCGCGTCATCATTGCCGTCGGTGTCGTTGGCGCCATCCTCGCCGCCATTGCCACCGCTCTTGCGCCGCCGCCGCCGCCGCCGCTTGCGCTTGGGCTTGCCGTCGCCATCGTTCTCGGCCGGTTTCTCGGTGCGGGGCTCGTCTACCTCGTCCTCGTCCTCGGCGGTCTCGTCGGCGTCGACCTGATCCATCAGCCGCGAGTCGACCGAGACCACGGGCGCCTGGGCCTGCGGCACCGCGCGGGTTGCGGTCTTGAACTTCTCAAGGCTGAAATCGGGGCTGACCAGATGCGCGTCGCCCTCGATCCGCACGCTCAGACCATAGCGCGCCTCGATCTGCGCGATATGCTCGCGTTTCTGGTTCATCAGATAGTTGGCAATGCCCACCGGGCAGCGCACCAGCACCTCGCGCGAGCGGCGGCGAGTGCCTTCCTCCTCGATCTGGCGCAGGATGCTCAGCGCCATGTTGTCGTCGGAACGGATCAGGCCGGTACCATGGCACGAGGGACACGGCTGCGTGGTGGCCTCGATCATACCGGGGCGCAGACGCTGGCGGCTCATCTCGAGCAGGCCAAAACCCGAGATCCGGCCCACCTGGATACGGGCACGGTCGGATTTCAGCTTGTCCTTCAGACGCTTCTCGACGGCGGCGTTGTTCTTGCGCTCATCCATGTCGATGAAGTCGATCACGATCAGACCGGCCAGGTCGCGCAGGCGCAGCTGGCGGGCCACCTCTTCGGCGGCCTCGAGGTTGGTCTTGAGCGCGGTTTCCTCGATCGAGCCTTCCTTGGTGGCGCGGCCAGAGTTGACGTCGATCGCCACCAGCGCCTCGGTCACGCCGATCACGATATAGCCGCCGGATTTCAGCTGCACCGTCGGGTTGAACATCGAGTTCAGGTAGCTTTCCACCTGGAAACGCGCGAACAGCGGCAACTGGTCCTCATACCGCTGCACGTTCTTGGCGTGGCTGGGCATGATCATCTTCATGAAGTCCTTGGCGATGCGGTAGCCGCCTTCGCCCTCGACCAGAACCTCGTCGATGTCGCGATTGTAAAGGTCGCGGATCGAGCGTTTGATCAGGTCGCCTTCTTCATAGATCTTGGCTGGCGCGATGGATTTCAGCGTCAACTCGCGGATCTGCTCCCACATGCGCTGGAGGTATTCATAGTCGCGCTTGATCTCGGCCTTGGTGCGCTTGGCACCGGCGGTGCGCACGATCAGGCCCGCGCCCTGGGGCACGTCCATTTCGGCGGCGATCTCTTTCAGCTTCTTGCGGTCGACGGCGTTGGTGATCTTGCGGCTGATGCCACCGCCACGCGCGGTGTTCGGCATCAGGACGCAATAGCGGCCCGCAAGGCTCAGATAGGTGGTAAGCGCCGCGCCCTTGTTGCCGCGCTCTTCCTTGACGACCTGCACCAGCATGACCTGGCGCACCTTGACCACTTCCTGGATCTTGTACTTGCGCGCGCGCGGCTTGCGGACAGGGCGCAGATCCTCGGCATCGTCTTCTTCGGCGATGGATTCGATGCTGTCATCCTTTGAGGCGGCATCAGCCTTGCCGCGACGGGGGCGCGGCGTATCCTCGCCATCATCCGCGTCCTCATCCTCGTCATCGGCGTCGTCGGCGCGATCCTCGGCACTGTCCTGCGTGGTGTCACCGTCGGCCTTGGCCGTAGCGGTGTCATCGGTCGTATCAGCAGCCTCGTCCTCGGCCTGTTCCGTGGCCTCATCGGCCCCGTCCTCGGGTTCTTCGACCGGGGTGTCGGCCACACGCTCCATCGGCGAGCTGCCCTCGGGAACGTCCAGCACATCACGATCCTCGTCATCGTCGAGGTCGATGGTCTCCATGCCGCTGATCTCGGTCTCGGTCACGTCCATGGTTTGGACCGGGTCCGAGGAACGCAGGCTTTCGGCCTTGCTGCGCGAGCGGCTGCGGCTGCGCTTGGGCTTCGGGCGCGACTTGCCGCCCTCTTCATCCTCGTCGCGCGCCTTCTGCGCCTCGGCATAAGCGCGCTCCTCCTCCATCAACGCCTGCCGGTCGGCGACGGGGATCTGGTAGTAATCGGGATGGATTTCCGAAAAGGCGAGGAACCCGTGCCGGTTTCCGCCATAGTCGACAAAAGCCGCCTGGAGCGAGGGTTCGACCCGCGTGACCTTTGCCAGATAGATATTGCCAGCTAGCTGGCGTTTGTTTTCGGACTCAAAATCGAATTCCTCGACCTTGTTGCCGTCGACCACCACGACGCGGGTTTCCTCCGCGTGGGTGGCATCAATGAGCATCTTCTTTGCCATGTTTCCTTGGTGCACCGCGCAATGCGCAACCTCCCAGGCGGTAGAACCGTCCTAAGGGGGGTACGATTTGGCGGGTGTCTTGTCAGGGCGATTGGAGACGCCGCGCGGCAGAGATCGGCGTTTTGCCCCTCTGCTCGTCCACTCGAAAGTTGCGCGCGCGTCATCGCGGTTCTTCTCCGACAGGTCGGGCGTTTCCCGGGCCTGCCCATTTATTCCTGTCACCCGGCAAGCGGGCGAAGGCATTGTATTGCCCCGGTCAGGGGCCAATCGGTCTGCTTTGTCTCCGGGATCTGTGCCAGCGGGGGCAGAGCAGCGAAACTCTATTGGGTGCGGGAGCAAGGAACCCTTGGGGCCGCCCCGTTCTGTCACAATAAAAGCAGTGCTGTGGAAAAGACAATGGGCAAAGTGCATGTTCACGAGGGTCAAGGGGCCCATAGGCCCCCGAACACGGCCAAAAACCGCCCGGAGGGCGACGCCGCCGACGCCTTCCGGTCGCTGTAGGTGGCCCAGGATCGGCCAGCCATACCTCGGCGGCGCTGGCCGCGCCCGTGAGAGCCGTCGCCGCCGGGTTGGATCAGAGGTAATCCGAGCGCTGAAGCCCGTACTTCGCCATCTTCTCGTTCAGGGTCCGGCGCGGCAGGCACAGCTCGTCCATCACCGCCGCGATCGAGCCCTTGTGCCGCCGCATGGTGTTGTCGATCAGCATCCGCTCGAAGGCCTCGACATATTCCTTGAGCGGCTTGCCTTCGGTGGTCATCACCGGCTGCATGTCCTCGTGATCGGACATCAGGAGCGAAGCGATAGTGCCCGAGCCGCGCCGCGCCTGCAGCACCGCGCGCTCGGCGATGTTGATAAGCTGGCGCACGTTACCCGGCCAGGGCGCCTGCAACAGCTGCGCGGCCTCTTGCGCGCTGACCTGCGGCGCGTCACAGCCGTATTCCTCGGCGAACTGCTCGCTGAGCCGGGTGAACAACGTCAGGATATCCTCGCCCCGCTGGCGCAGCGGCGGCATGGTCAGGCGCAGCGCGGCCAGGCGATAGAACAGGTCCGGGCGCAGCACGTCCTCGCTGGTCTTGCCCGCCTCTTGCAGGTTCGAGATCGCCACGATCCGGGTTTCGGCCGGCGTGCCCTGCTGGTTCATCACCGACAACAGCTTGGCCTGAAGCGCATCGCTGAGCGACTCGATATCTTCCAGCACCAGCGTGCCACCGCGCGCCTCCTCGATGGCGGGCAATTGCGCATCCTCGGGGATCATCGGGCCAAAGAGCCGCTTTGACAGCGCCTCTTCCTCCAGCGCCGAACACGAGACCAGCACGAATTTCTTGCCCGCCCGGCTGCCCACCGCATGCAGCGCATGCGCCACAAGGGTCTTGCCGGTGCCGGTCTCGCCGTCGATCAGCACATGACCGTCGGCCTGGCCCAGGTCCAGAATATCCTCGCGCAGCCGCTCCATCACCGGGCTGGTGCCGATCAGCTTTTTCATGATCTGGCTGCCATCGCTCAGCTCGCGTCTGAGCGCCCGGTTGTCCAGCGTCAGCCGGCGCGCATTGCTGGCGCGCTTGGCCAGGTCGGACATCCGGTCGGGGTTGAACGGCTTTTCCAGAAAGTCGAAGGCGCCGACCCGCATCGCCTCGACCGCCATTGGCACGTCGCCATGGCCAGTGATCATGATCACCGGCAGCGAGCTGTCCGCCCCCATCAGCTTTTTCAGAAACTGCATGCCGTCCATGCCCGGCATCTTGATATCCGAGATGACGATGCCGGGATAATCCGATCCCAGAACCTTCAGCGCCTCCTCGGCGCTGGCAAAGGTTTCGGTGTCATAGCCCGACAGGGCCAGCCACTGGCTGATCGACTGGCGCATGTCCTGTTCGTCGTCGACAATCGCAATCTTCATCGCCTGTGCCATAGGGTTTTCCCTCTTCATTCCGCGGCTTCCAGACCGTCTTCGAGGATCGGCAATTGCATCTCGAAAACGGCACCGCCATGTTGCCCGTTCCGCGCCGTCAGGCGCCCGCCAAGGTCGTTGACGATCCCCGAGGAGATTGCAAGGCCCAGGCCCACCCCGTCGCCGGGCTGTTTCGTGGTGTAGAACGGCTCAAAGATATTCTCGAAATCACGGATCCCGTGACCATTGTCGCGCACCGTCAGGGTGGCGGTCTCGCCCGCGGCCAGGATGATCTCGACCTCGGGGTCGCGCACCGATTTGGTGGCGTCGAGCGCATTGCGCAAGAGGTTGACCATGACCTGTTCGATCCGCATCCGGTCGCCCATCACGAATACCGGTCGATCCGGCAGGATCTGGGTGATCTGCACCTGCCGCTGGCGCAGCTGCGGTTCCATCATCGCCAGCGAGGCCGCCAGCGCATCGCCCATGTTTATTGGCGAAAGCGCCTCTTGCCCCTTGCGGGCATAGGATTTCAGCTGCCGCGTGATCGCCCCCATCCGCTCGATCAGGTCGTCGATGCGGCCAAAGCTCGACAGCGCCTCTTCGGGGCGGTTGCGGCGCAGCAGCAGGCGGGCGCCGGCCAGATAGGTCTTCATCGCCGCCAGCGGCTGGTTCAACTCGTGACTGACCGCGGCCGACATCTCGCCCAAGGCGGCCAGTTTCGAGCTTTGCGCCAGCGTCTGTTCGGCCACTTCGAGGGTCTTTTGCACCCGTTCACGTTCGGCGATTTCCCGCTGTAGCCGGGCATTGAGCGCGCGAAGCTCCGCCGACTCGCGCTGGAACAGCGCCATGCGGAACGCGGTGCGCCGGCTCAACGCATAGAAGCTGAGCGCCAGCAGAATCGCGAATCCCATGATCTCCAGCGCCAGCACCCCGTTCACCCGCTCGCGGATCGAGGCGTAGGTGGTGAACGAGGTCATCTGCCAGCCCCGGAACGGGATGCGGCTGTCCATCCGCATCACCGCCTCGCCGCGCAGATAGGCGTCAGCGGGCAGCGCGGTCCAGTCGGCGGTCACCCGGATCGCCCGTTCGATGGCGTTCTCTGGCGTCTGCTGGCTCAGCGCCTGGGCCGGGGCCAGACCGCGCCAGCGCGGCTCGGTGGCCAGGATGATGGTGCCCGCGGAATTGGTCACGAACACCGCGTCCGAAATCCCCGACCAGGCGCGTTCGAACTTTTGCAGATCGACCTCGACCACGATCACGCCCAGCACGCCGGAACTGTCCTCCAGCCTGCGGGAATAGGTAAAGCTGTAGCCGCCCGCCTCGCGCTGGATGGTCGAGAACACGGTTGCATTGGACCGCACCGGATCAACGAAATAGGCCGCCGAGCGGTGCTGTTCACCCAGCCGATTGCGGTCGGTGGCGGCCACGGTACGCCCGTCGCGGTCGAGCAGCATCAGCGAGGCGGCACCGATTTCCTCGACAAAGGAAATCAACCGCTGGGTCGATTGCGAGAAATCGCTCGATTGCAGCGCCGCGATCAGCGTCGGGTCGCGCGCCAGCAGCTGTGGCACGATGGCGTTCCGCCTGAGTTCGCTGAGCAGGTTGCCGGAATAGAGCGCCAACCGCAGCTCGGCCCGGTTGCGGGTGCTTTCGGTGAAGCGGTCGGTCAGCAGCCTGTTGGTAACCCAGACCGTCGCGGTCGCGCTCAGCAGCACCAGCGCCGCACGCACCCGCCAGCTGAGCTGGCCGGTGCGGATCCAGTTCTGTCCCTTCGGGTCTTTGCGCGCGGTACTCATAAGGTAAGGCTACGCGCGCGGGGCGCGTTGCTCAAGTCACGCCGGGGTCAGCGCCCCGGCCAATGCGCGGAAGAGTGCCACCCCATCCGTGCCGCCATGGCCTGCATCGGCGGCCCGTTCGGGGTGCGGCATCATCCCCAGCACACGGCGGTTGGCGCTGAGAATGCCGGCGATATCGTCGCGCGCGCCATTGGGGTTGTCGGTATAGGTGAAGGCGATCCGATCCTCGGCCTTGAGCGCGGCCAGCGTCTCGTCATCGGCATAATAGTTACCGTCGTGATGGGCGATCGGAATGCCGATCACGTCGCCGGCATTGTAGCCCTCGGTAAAGACGCTGTTCGAGGTCTCGACCTTCAGCTCAACGGTCTTGCAGATGTATTTCAAACCGGCATTGCGCAGCAGGGCACCGGGCAGGATGCCGGTTTCGGTCAGCACCTGGAACCCGTTGCACACGCCCAGGGCATAGCCGCCACGCTCGGTATGCTCGACCACCGCCTTGCAGATCGGCGATTTCGCGGCGATGGCGCCGCAGCGCAGATAGTCGCCATAGCTGAAGCCGCCGGGAATGCCGACAATGTCGATCCCCTGCGGCAGGCTGGCATCCTTGTGCCAGACCATCGAGACATCGAAACCGGCCTGTTCAAAGGCCACGGCCAGATCCCGGTCGCAATTCGATCCGGGGAAGACAACAACGGCTGCACGCATGGGCGAGACCTCCTAGCTAGCAAAATCGGTGATCACCGCCACGCCCGGCGGGGCGGGACGGTCAAAGGCGGCAAGCTCGTCGCTTGCCTGGGACAGGGCGATGGTGCGGGTCACCAGCGGCGACAGATCCACATGTCCGCCGTCGATGAGAGAGAGAAGCGAGGGATAGCGCCAGGCAGGCATGCCGCGCGTGCCCTGCAGGGTCAGTTGCCCGGAGTAAAGCACATCCATCGGCAGCGTCATGGCCGTATGCTCTCCCGCCGGCATGCCGATCATCACCAGCCGGCCCAGCTTGCGCAGGGCCCGCATGGCGCCGGTCATGGTGGCGGCAATCCCCAGCGCCTCGATGGCGACATGGGCGCCGCCGCCGGTCAGCTCACGCACCGCCTCGGCCGCGTCGATTTCGGCGGCGTTGACCACCGCATCGGCGCCAAGGCTTTTGGCATGGGCCAGTTTGTCTTCGACCACATCGACCACGACGACGCGTGCGCCAAGCGCGCGGCCCAGAAGCAGCGCCGACAGCCCGACACCGCCGCCGCCAAACACCGCCAGCCATTCGCCCGGACGCAGCTCGGCCCGGCCTACCAACGCCTGCCAGGCGGTGGTGACCCGGCAGCCAAGGCCGGCGGCCACATGCGGCGGCAAGCTCTCGGGCAAGGCGGTCAGGTTGGTATCGGCAAAGGGCACCGCGATCAGCTCGGCAAAGGCGCCATCGCGGGTAAAGCCCGGCACCTGCTGGTTGGCGCAGATGGTCTGATGTCCGGCCGCGCAATCGCCGCAGCGCCCGCAGGCCAGGATAAAGGGCGCGATCACCCGGTCGCCCAGCCGCCAGCGGCTGACACCGGTCCCCAGCGCCACCACCTCGCCGCAGAATTCGTGGCCCGGCACCATGGGCAAGACCACATCCGGGTCGGCCCCGGTCCAGGCATGCCAGTCAGACCGGCACACCCCGCAGGCCAGCACGCGCAACACCACCTCTCCCGGTCCCGGTGTCGGGTCCGGCAGGGTCGCCAGCGTCAGAGGCTGGCGCCAGGCGGTCAACTGCGCGGCGCGCATGGCTCAGACCAGCTCGATCTCGTAGCGTTCGATGACAGTATTGGCGAGCAGCTTTTCGCACATCTCGGCCACGTCGGCCTCGGTGGCGCCTTCGACCAGATCGAGGTCGATCACCTTGCCCTGGCGGACACCGGTCACCTTGTCAAAGCCCATGGCGCCAAGCGCGTGGCGCACCGCTTCGCCCTGCGGATCGAGAACCCCGTTCTTGAGCATCACATGCACGCGTGCCTTCATCTTTCCTTGTCCTTCATCCTGATTCTGCCGGACCACGCGATCCCACCCGTCACAGGGCTGGCCGCGCGCCCGCATAGCTGTTTCGATCTGTTGCGCGCGGCGGTCACATTCCGCCGACGCAATGTCCCGATTTCTGCGCCGTCCCGACCTCAGTTGATCAGCGTCGGTTTCGTCACCTGGGTCTTGGGGATCACGCCCAGGCGGCGGGCCACCTCGGAATAGGCATCGGTCAGGCTGCCCAGGTCGCGGCGGAACACGTCCTTGTCCAGCTTCTGCCCGGTGGCGATGTCCCACAGACGACAGCTGTCGGGGCTGATCTCGTCGGCGATGATCAGGCGCGGATAGTCGTTCTCGTAGACCCGGCCGATCTCGATCTTGAAATCGACCAGCTTGATGCCGACGCCATACATCAGCCCCGAAAGGTAATCGTTAACGCGCAGCGCCAGGCTCAGGATATCGTCCATGTCCTGCTGGCTGGCCCAGCCGAAGGCGGCGATATGCTCCTCGGTCACCAGCGGATCGCCCAGCTCGTCATTCTTGAGGCAGTATTCCACGATCGGGCGCGGCAGTTGCGTGCCCTCTTCGATGCCCAGCCGTTTCGACATGGTGCCGGCGGCAAAGTTGCGCACGATCACTTCCAGCGGCACGATCTCGCAGGCGCGCACCAGCTGTTCGCGCATGTTGAGACGGCGGATGAAATGGGTCGGCACGCCGATCTGGGCCAGACCGGTCATGAAATATTCGCTCAGGCGGTTGTTCAGAACGCCCTTGCCTTCGATCACGTCCTTTTTCTGGGCGTTGAAGGCGGTGGCGTCATCCTTGAAGTACTGCACGATGGTGCCCGGTTCCGGGCCTTCGTACAGGATCTTGGCCTTGCCTTCGTAAATCTTGGTGCGACGCGCCATCTGCGACCTTTCCGACTGGGGCGGGGAAATGAGTCCCCCGTCATGGCGCTCTCATACGGCAAGCGCCGCAGTGTCGCAAGGTTACCGCTGCCTCTTGCGGTCTGCCCCCGCGAACGGCATATCAGAAGCAGAGCACAATTCACTGAGGGGACGCAACCCATGACCACCTTCGACGATCGCGAACACGCGTTTGAAGCCAAGTTCGCCCATGACGAGGAAATGCAGTTCAAGGCTCAGGCCCGCTGCAACAAGATGCTGGGCCTGTGGGCTGCTGGCCTGATGGGCAAGACCGGCGACGAGGCCGCCGCCTATGCCAAGACCGTCGTGATCGCCGATTTCGAAGAGGCCGGCCACGAGGACGTGGTGCGCAAGGTCACCGCCGATCTGGACGGGCTGGCCGATGCCGATACGGTGCGCGCCAAGATGGCAGAACTGCTGCCCGAGGCCAAGGCGCAGATCATGGGCGAAGCGGGCTGAACCGCGCAATTTCTGGTGCGATTTCAATCGCATGGAGAACCCGCAAGCACCTGCTTGCGGGTTTACTTTTGGGAAAGGGATGCGCGGCTAGTCTTTGGCCAATTGCCAAAGGACCCCGCATGCTTCGACCCGTCCCTTCGTTCCCCCGCCTGACCGGTCTGCTGCTGCGTCTTGGCGGCACGCTTGCGCTCACCCTTTGGCTGTTGTGGATGCTGGTCGAGCGTCTGGCGGCGATCGAGCCGGGCGCGGTGACCGAGGCCCTGTCCGGCCTGCCCGTCTGGCGGCTGGCGGTGGCGTTGCTGGCCGCTGCGGTCAGTTTCTGGGCGGTGGGCCGCTATGACGGCGTGGCGCACCGGCATTTCCGGACCGGTCTGGCGCAGCGGCAGGCCCGGCTCTGCGGTATGGCCGCCATCGGCTTTTCTCAGTTCTGTGGCTGCGGCGTGCTGAGCGGCGCATTCGCCCGCTGGCGCTTGATCGGCGATTTGACCCCGGCGCTGGCGTTGCGCCTGACCGCCTTCGTCGCGGTCACCTTTCTGCTGGCGCTGGCCTTCTGGGCCTCGGTCCTGTGCCTGATCGCGCCACCACTGCCGGGGTTGCGGCAAACGGGGCTGGCGGGGATGGCGCTGCTGCTGCCGATCGGGGTGGTCCTGTTCCTGCTGCCACGGCTGCGGCTGGGGCGCATCACGTTGGGCCTGCCCAGCCTGCGGGCGCTGGGGGCGATCCTGGGCTGGGCCGCGCTGGACCTGGCGGCGGCAGCGCTGGTGCTGGCGGTGCTGCTGCCTGGCCTGTCCTGGGTCGATCTGCCCTTGCTGCTCACGGCCTATGTGCTGGCACTGGCGGCGGGGCTTCTATCCGGGGCACCGGGCGGGCTGGGGGCGTTCGAACTGACGCTGCTGTCACTGCTGATCACGCAACCCGAGGCCGAGCTGATGGCGGCGGTGCTGGCCTATCGGCTGATCTATGTGGCCCTGCCGGCGCTGGTGGCGGTGCCGCTGCTGCTGTCGCCGCCCGACCTGCGGCTGAGGCGGCAGAGCCGTCTGTCAAGGTTGGGGCATTACCACCCGCCCGCACGCCCCCGCGCCGAAACCGCCGTAGTGACGCAATCGCACGGCTATGTGCTGAGCGGCGGGTTTGCCGACATGGCCGTGGTCGAGACCGATCAGAGCCTGATCATGCTGTTCGATCCGGTCTGTGGCGGCCGTCACCCCGATCTGTCCCTGCTGTCGTACCGGGCGGCGCAGCGCAATCTCTGCGCACTGGTCTACAAGTGCTCGGCCCGGGTCGCAGTCTCGGCCCGGCGCGCAGGCTGGCGCGTGCGACATGTCTCGAACGAAGCGACGCTGGTGCCCGCCACGTTTACCACCGAGGGCGCGGGGCGGCGCCAGATCCGGCGCAAGCTGCGCTATGCGGTGCGCGCGGGCTTGCGGACCTGCCGGGCCAGTGCCCTCCCGCTGGCCCAGATGGCCGAGGTCGACAGACTGTGGCAAAGCGTGAACGGACGGGCATGGGGGCTTACCATGGGCCGCTTTGCGCCCAGTTACCTCGCCCGACAGGCGGTATTCCTGGCCTGGCGCGGCCCACGGCTCGAAGGGTTCGTCAGCTTTCACCGCAGCCGGGACGAATGGTGCCTTGACTTGATGCGGGTTCGCCCGGACGCACCCGAGGGCACCATGCATGCGCTGGTGGTCGAGGCACTGACCGTTGCCGCTGCGGCACGGGTGCCCCGGCTGTCACTGGCAGCGGTGCCATGCGGGCTATTGGGTCGCGGCTTTGAAGGTCTGCGCCGGTTCAAGGACAGTTTCGCCCCCCGCTGGCAACCGCTTTACATGGCCGCACCCGGCTGGACCGTGATGGCGGTGGCCGCGCTCGACCTGGCCCGCCACGTACAGGCGCCACCACCGCTGGCCCGGCACCATCCACAGCCGGCTCATGATCATGATGAAGAGTTTGAATTTGCCTCTCTCACGGGAACGTGACACATCTGCCCATCAAGGCGGGCCCTGCGGGCGCCGCGCAATCGGGGAGTCGCAATACCATGACCAACGCATTTGCAGACATGCTGGCCAGCCATGACGTGCTGCTGGCCGATGGCGCCACCGGCACCAACCTGTTCGCCATGGGCCTGCAATCGGGCGACGCGCCCGAGCTGTGGAACACCGATGAGCCCGACAAGATCCGCGCGCTGTATCAGGGCTCGGTCGATGCGGGCAGCGATCTGTTCCTGACCAACACTTTTGGCGGCACCGCCGCGCGGCTGAAACTGCACGACGCCCAGGGCCGCGTGCGCGAGCTGAACCGGATCGGCGCCGAGCTGGGCCGCGAGGTCGCGGACCGCGCCGGGCGCAAGGTGATCGTGGCCGGATCGGTCGGACCCACCGGCGAGATCATGGAACCGGTGGGCGCTCTCAGCCATGCCGCCGCGGTCGAGATGTTCCACGAACAGGCAGAGGGCCTGAAAGAGGGCGGCGTCGACGTGCTGTGGCTGGAAACGATCAGCGCCCCCGAGGAGTTTCGCGCCGCCGCCGAGGCCTTTGCGCTGGCTGGCATGCCCTGGTGCGGCACCATGAGTTTCGACACTGCCGGGCGCACGATGATGGGCGTCACCTCGGCCGATATGGCGCAACTGGTCGAAACCCTGCCCAACCCGCCGCTGGCCTTTGGCGCCAATTGCGGCACAGGCGCCTCGGACATCCTGCGCACGGTGCTGGGCTTTGTTGCCCAGGGCACCGAACGCCCGATCATCTCCAAGGGCAATGCCGGCATTCCGAAATATGTCGATGGTCACATCCATTACGACGGCACGCCCGAGCTGATGGGCGTCTATGCCACCATGGCCCGAGATGCCGGCGCCAAGATCATCGGCGGCTGCTGCGGCACCATGCCCGCGCACCTGACCGCGATGCGGGCGGCGCTGGACACTACCCCGCGTGGCGACCGTCCGACGCTGGAGGAGATCGTGGACAAGATCGGCCCCTTCACCTCGGCCTCGGACGGCACCGGTGACGATGCGGGCCCCGAGCGCCGCGCGCGCGGTGGCCGCCGCCGCCGCGCCTGAGCCTGACGCTTAGTCTGCGGGCGCGTTCAGCAGCGCCCGCAGCCGCGCCACCGGCACGCCCAGGTTCGAGCCGCCGAAATCCGGCAGGATCGCGGTATTGACCGCCACCACCTGACCGCGAAGGTTCAGCACCGGCCCGCCGCTGCCGCCATGGGTGGTTTCGGCATCATAGGTCACCAGTGCAGGGGTCACCTGCCCAACGATGCCCCGGCTGGCCAGCGGCCAGATCAGCCCCTCGCCCGCAAGCCGCGCCGCCACCTCCCAGAACCCGGTGACACCGGCACCGCGCAACTCCTCGACGAAACCGGTGCCCGAGCGCGCCAGCATCGACATCAGCCCGGTCGGATAGCCCATCACCAGCACCTCGAGCCCCGGCGGCGGCGCGGCCTCGGCCAGCGGCAGGCCCGGCGGCAAATCGACCGGCGCGACGGGTGCCACAAGCGCCAGATCGGCACTGTCGCTCAGGCCCCGCACCTCCAGGTCGACCGGATCGGGCCGGGCCGGAAAATAGGCGATGAAGCGGGTAAAGACCGGCTCCATCGCGTCCCCGCCAAAGCCCATGGCGGCGGATTTTTCCCATGGGACGGCAACATGACGGTTGGTGGCGATAAGCCCGGTATCCGCCAGCACGAAACCGGTGCCGGTATACTGTACCTCGGCCACCGGCCCGGTGCCGTCGAGCGAGAGCATCGGCTGCCCGTTCGGCAGCATCAGCCGGTTGCCTGCCGCATCCAGCACGTGGCGCAACATCCGGCCACTGTCGCGGTGACGCAACCCATAGCCGCCCTGGATGAAGGCCACCGACCCCGCAGCGGTCGAAATCACGCGGGTCCCGGCGCCTGAGCGCTCCTCGAGCGTGTCGAGCCGCTCGGCATTCAGTTGCAGGCGGATGCCGATCTCGTCCTGGAGCGCGTCCAGATCGCCGGGCCGGATCGCCTCGCGCCGCGCCTCTGCCAGGGCCGAGGCCAGCGCCTCGACCTGAAAACGGCCGCTTTCATATTGAGCGCGTAGGGCGCGGTCGGCGCGAATCTGCCAGACCGCCAGAGCCGCCAGCGCCACGAGGCCAAGCAAGACCAGCCCACGAAACAGCAAGGCCCCGTTGCCCAGGAGCCGGGCCAGGAACATCCCCGCCGCGCGCGGCAGGCGGGCCAGCATCGGGCGGCGGCTGGTGCGCAGATAGCTGAGCGCGTCCCCCAACATCTCGGCCAGGGTGGGATGCGGGCGGCGACGTTCGTCATAGATACGCAGACGCGACAGCGGCCCCTGCTCGCCGAACTCGATCACATCGCCATGGGTCAGATCGGCGGCCTCGACCGGCTGACGATTGACCCAGACCCGCGCACCCGGCGCGGTAATAAGGTGATAGACCCCCTCTTGCCGTCGCACCCGCGCAATCAACTCTCCGGGGATACCGACGTCTCCCGGTGCCAGCACCCGCAGCCACCCATCGCGGTCAAGCAGCAGCTCGACCCGATCCGAAGTGATCCAGGAATAGAGTCCCCGGTTTCGCCCGGTCAGATGTTCCAGGACGGCCGCGTCGGGGCTATGGCTGGGCACGCTCATGTCACCATGATGCCCAGCCTACATGGCCGGTTGTCAATCCGGCCTGCGTTCACCGGCCTTCAAACTTGGCGGCGCGCTTTTCCATGAAGGCGACGACGCCCTCCTGAAAATCGCGGCTGCGGCCGCATTCGCCCTGCAAATGCGCCTCGGCCGCCAGCTGGTCGGGCAGCGCGGTGCCATAGCTGCCCCGGATCGCTTTCTTGATATTGGCAAAGGCAGCGGTGGGGCCATTGGCCAGATAGGCGGCGCGCTTGCGCCATTGGGCGTCGAAGTCGGGGTCGGGCACCGCCTCCCAGATCATGCCCCAGGCCTCGGCCTGACGGGCGTCGATCTTGTCGGCGAACAGTGCCGCACCCATCGCCTTGGCCAGACCCATCTGGCGTGGCAGGAACCAGGTGCCGCCGGCATCGGGCATCAGGCCGATGCGGGCAAAGGCCTGCAGGAAATAGGCGCTTTCGGTTGCGATCACCACATCGGCACAGAGCGCCAGATTGGCCCCCGCCCCTGCCGCGGGTCCATTGACCGCTGCGATGGTGGGCACCGGGCAATCATAGATCGCCTCGAGCATGGGATTGTATTCGTCGCGCAGGGTGCGTTCGAGGTCGATCTTGCCGGAACTGCCCGCATCACCCAGATCCTGACCGGTGCAAAACGCACGGCCAGCCCCCGTCAGCACGATGGCGCGCGCTTCGCGCCCGGCGGCCTTCATGGCATGGGTGATCTCGGCCCGCATCCGGCTGGTCAGCGCGTTCATTTTGTCAGGGCGGTTCAGGGTCAGAACCGCCAGACCATCGGCGATGTCCAGAGAGATGGTGTCGTATTGCATGCGTAGAGACCCCCGGTTGGATGCTGATGCGCCGCAAACTGGCGCAAGTTGACGTGTTGGGAAAGCGAAACCGCGCGTCACTCTTCCAGAATACGGCGCAGGCGCTCCTGCTCTTCGGGGTTGAGAGCCGTTTCGGTCGCGGGTGCCGCCGTGGCCCGCCCGCGCACAAAACCCCAGCCCATGCCCGCCGCCGCCAGCAGCATCAGGGGACCGGCCAGCCAAAGCAGCCAGTTGGCCCCCGTGGTTGTGGGTTTCAGCAGCACGTATTCGCCGTAGCGGTCTACGATATAGGCCACCGCCTGTTCGTCGGTATCCCCCGCCACCAGCCGTTCGCGCAACAACAGACGCAGGTCGCGGGCCAGCTCGGCATTGGATTCGTCGATGCTCTCGTTGCGACAGACAAGGCAGCGCAGCCCCTCACTCAGGTCCCGCGCGCGGGATTCGAGCGCGGGATCGTCCAGCACCTCGTCAGGCTGCACCGCCCAGAGCGGCGCCGCGATCAGCGACAGGATCAAGATCAGGCGTTTCATTCCGCGGGCACCCCGCTGGCCGGTGCCTTGCGCGCGCCCGCCGCCACCCGGAAGCGCCGGTCGCTGAGGCTGAGCGCACCGCCAAGTGCCATCAGGATGCAGCCGCCCCAGATCCAGTTGGCAAAGGGCTTGATATAGGTCCGTATGGTCCAGCCGCCGTCATCCTGCTGGTCGCCGATCACAACATAGACATCGCGCAGAATACGATAGTCGATCGCCGCCTCGGTGGTGGGCATGCGCGCGACCGGATAGTCGCGCTTTTCGGGGTGCAGCGTGTCGATTGCGCGGCCCGCCTTTTCCAGCCGGACACTGCCCATGGTCGATATATAGTTGGGCCCCTGCACCCGCTCGACCCCGTCGAGCGTCAGGGTGAACCCGCCCACCTCGAAAGGTTCGCCGAGACGGGCGACGCGGATATCCTCGACCTCCCAGGCCATCAGCCCGGCAATCGCGAACATGGTGACACCCAGACCAGAATGGGCCACTGCCTTGCCCCAGTCGGCGCGCGGCAAACGGAACAGCCGCGCCACGCTGCCGCCGCGCCCGGTGCGGCTCCACAGATCGACAATGGCGCCGAAGGTGATCCAGACCCCCAGGAACAGGCCCACCGGACCCAGCGCGCTGCGCCCGGTCTGCAGCACCCAGACCAGGATCGCCAGCGCCAGCGCCAGCACAAAGGCATAGCGCAGGCTGTGCGCCACCCGCCCCAGCTTGCCGCGTTTCCACGGCAGCATGGCGCCCAACGGCAACACCACACCCAACGCCACCATGAACGGGGTAAAGGCCGCGTTGAAGAACGGCGCCCCAACCGAGAGTTTGCGGTCAAAGAACATCTCGGCCAGGATCGGCCAGAGCGTGCCGAAGAACACCACAAAGGCCGACACCGCCAACAGGATATTGTTGAGTACCAGCGCGCTTTCCCGGCTCACCATGGAAAAGACGCCCTTGGCCTCCATCGCCTGCGCGCGCGCGGCAAAGAGCGTCAGCGCGCCACCGGTAAAGAGTCCCAGAATGATCAGGATGAACACCCCCCGCTCGGGGTCGTTGGCAAAGGCATGCACGCTGGTCAACAGGCCCGAGCGCACAATGAAGGTGCCGATGAGCGAGAAGCCAAAGGCAAGGATCGCCAGCAGGATGGTCCAGCTTTTCAACGCCTCGCGCTTTTCCACCACGATGGCCGAATGCAGCAAGGCAGCGGCCAGTAGCCAGGGCATGAAGCTGGCGTTTTCCACAGGATCCCAGAACCAGAACCCGCCCCAACCCAGTTCGTAATAGGCCCACCACGAGCCCAGCGCGATCCCGATGGTCAGGAAAATCCAGGCCGCCAGCGTCCAGGGCCGCACCCAGCGGCCCCAGGCGGCATCGACGCGCCCCTCGATCAGGGCAGCCACGGCAAAGGAAAACGCCATGCTCAGGCCGACATAGCCGAGATAGAGGAACGGCGGATGGAAAGCGAGGCCCGGATCCTGCAACAGCGGGTTCAGGTCCTGCCCGTCAAAGGGCGGCACCGCAAGGCGCAGAAACGGGTTCGAGGTGAACAGGATAAAGGCAAAGAACGCCACCGCGATCGCCGATTGCACCGCCAGTACACGGGCCTTGAGCGTCGGCGGCAGACCACCGCCAAACCAGGCCGCCATTGCGCCGAACAGGGTGACGATCAGCACCCAGAGCAGCATGGAGCCCTCGTGATTGCCCCATGTGCCGCTGATCTTGTACAGCATCGGTTTGGCCGAATGGCTGTTCAGCACCACCAGCCGCAGCGAGAAATCCGAGGTCACAAAGGCCCAGACCAGCGCCGCAAAGGCAAAGGCGGTCAGCAGAAACTGCGCCCCCGCCGCCGGTTCGGCCAGCGCCATCCAGCCGGGCCAGCGTTTATGGGCTCCGATCATGGGAACGACCATCTGCACGATGGCGACCATGAAGGCGAGGATGAGGGCGAAGTGACCGAGTTCCGTAATCATGACCCGAGATATAGACCCCGGCCCCGGCACCGCCAATCCCTTTCGCCGGGATCGGCGGCGCATAGTGTCGCGCCGTCAGGCCCGTTTCAGGCGGCGCCACTCCTCCAGCGCAGGGTTTGCTTCGGGTGTGGACGCCGCCAGCGCCGTTTCCACATCGGTGCCGGTGTCGGCCACGCCGGGGCTGTCATGGCGCAGGGCGCGCAGGGTTTGGATATTCTCGACCGCCTGCGGTACGCGGGCCATCGTGGCGGCCAGATCGCGCTGGAAATCCTGTGTCTTGGCTTGATGCCGGGCGCCGAAGTAGAACGACACGATGACGCCCAGCAGCCACCAGAGCGGTTCGGGCACCAACGCCAAGCCCTGCATTCGTTCGCCGAACCAGATCGGATCGGCCATCGCCGCGATGAACAGGCCCAGCGTCCCCAGTGCCAGCGCGGGGCGCGGCAATCGGTTCAGCCCGTCCATGAACCGGTCGAACCCGCCGCGCCGGCGCTGCGCGAATTCGGCCGCGAACTGGTCCAGCGCGCCCATCTGTACCTGGGTCGCGCGCGCCGCCCCTGCCTCGGCATTCTCGCGAAACACCTCGACCGTTTCGCGCACCGCGTTGCGACCACCGCCAAACAGCATCCCCAACAGATCGCCGATCAGTCCCATCCCGAAACCCTCCGCTGAAACTCTGCATCGCTCAGGCGGTACTCAGGCGCCATGAATTCCTCGGCCCGCTTGATCCAGCCACCCTTGACGCCCGCGCGGGTGCGGGCGTATTTGCGGCTGGCCGGGCGCCGGTCGGCGAGGCGAAAGTAATAGTTGCGCCGCGCCACCCCATAGGCATCGCGCAGCGCATTGGGGCGCGGCACCGCCGCATCCTGCGCCGCGCGCAGGGTCTGCGGCCCGATTGCGCCGTCCACCGCCACCTCATAACCCATGTCACGCAGCAGCCGTTGCAGAATCTTGACCGCATTGCCGCCCGCGTTGACATACATGTCGAACAGCGAGGCTTGCACCGCCTCGGGCATCTCGCCGATCCTCGGGCGGGCAAAATAGTGGGTCAGGAATAACTCGACCGCCTGCTCCCGGCTCAGCGCCCGCACATCGGCCACATCCACCACGCCGTCACCGGTCACATCCAGCCCCAGCCGCCGCATCGTGTGGATGGTCACCCCGAAATTGGTCGCCCCGCCCGGATCGTCGGGATCGTTCACGAATCCGCCCTCTCGTGCCACGATCTCCTGGGCGATCTGCCTTACCGTCTGCATTGGTCTCGACCTCCATCAGAACCGCCCTGATGAGGCCGAAAAAGAGTTAATCCCGCGAAACAGCAAAGGGCGCCGCTTGCGCAACGCCCCTGTCTTCATTCCGCCTGAAATACTCCCGCCGGAGGCGCCTCGTCAGCTGTCTGGCGCCTGATAGACGCCCTGCTCCTTGAGCGCGTCCATGACCTCTTTCGGCATATAGGTCTCGTCATGTTTGGCAAGGATTTCCGAGGCTTCAAAGACGCCATTCACGTAACGCCCGGTTCCGATCATGCCCTGGTTCTCGGCAAAGAGATCGGGCAGCACACCGGTAAAGACAACCGGCACGCTGGCGCCGCCATCGGTCACCGAAAAGCGCACAGTCTCGCCCTGTCCCCGCACGAGGGTGCCATCCTCGACCAGCCCGCCGATGCGAAAGGTCTCGCTGGGCTGCGGCGGTTCGGCGATGATGTCGCTCGGCGCCCGGAAGAAGTTAATGCCGTCGCGCATGGCATAGCCGATCAACCCCGTCGCCAGAACCAGAGCGACAGTCGCCAGTATGATCACCTGGATACGTCGTTGTTTCTTCAGCGATTTCATCTCGTCCTCACGGGAATAGCGGGGCCATGGTCAGCCCGGTGGTCTCTGTTTCACCTAACATCAGGTTGGCGTTCTGCAAGGCCTGGCCACTGCTACCTTTTGTCAGGTTATCCAGCGCCGCGATCACGATGGCCCGGCCCGCGATGCGATCCCCCGTCACCCCAATATGGCAATGGTTCGAGCCGCGTACATGATGGGTCGAGGGTGTCTCGCCAAAGGGCAGCACATGCAGGAACGGTTCGTCCGCATAGGCAGCCGCCAGCGTCTGATGCACGGTTTGCGCATCGCCGCGCACATAGGCGGTGGCCAGGATGCCCCGGTTGGCGGGGATCAGATGCGGGGTAAACTGCACCTGCACCGGACGCCCCGCCAGCGCCGAGAATTCCTGATCGAACTCACCCAGATGCCGGTGGGTGCCACCCACCGCATAGGCGTTATAGCCCTCGCTCAACTCGGCATGCAGCAGGTTCTCTTTCAGGCTGCGCCCCGCGCCGGACACCGCGCATTTCAGGTCGAGGATGATCTCGTCCAGGTCAATGACACCGGCGGCGATCAGCGGCCGCAGCACATATTGCCCGGTGGCCGCGTTGCAGCCTGTTCCCGCCACCAGCCGCGCGGTGCGGATCTGCTCGCGGTAGAACTCGGTCAGGCCATAAACCGCCTCGGCCTGCTGTTCCAGCGCAACGTGTTCGTTGCCATACCATTTGCGATAGGCCTCGGGGTCGCGCAGCCGGAAATCGGCGCTCAGATCGACGATCTTGAGCGTTGAAGGCAGCGCGCGGATCACCTCCTGGCTGGTCTTATGCGGCAGCGCGCAGAAACAAAGGTCGATCCCGGCAAAGTCGATCTCGTCGATCTTGCACAGCACCGGCAGGTCCAGATGGCGCAGATGCGGGAACACCTCAGCCATGCTCTGCCCGGCCTTGCGCTCGCCCGACAGGGCGACGATCTCCATGTTCGGATGTTCGGCGATCAGCCGGATCAGTTCGGCCCCGGTGTAACCGCTGGCGCCCAGAATTGCGATCTTGTGGGTCATGTCAGACCTCTTCTCAACTGTGGTTTCGTCGCATCGCGACTGCCCCGCATGGGGCATAAGACGGTGAGGCAGCGCGCGCCTTGACCGAAGTCAGGCGGCGGCAAAGGTGATCTGTCGTCGCAGGAACTGGGTCGCGCGATTGCTGACGGTGCCGGGCTTGCCGGTGGTCAGATACCCCGCCGCGCCGCTGCCGCGCATGTTCGGATGACGCTCCAGGTAATCGGCCAGGCTGTCGGCCACCAGATTGCCCTGGCTGAACACCCGCACATCGGGGCCCAGTGCGTCCTGAAAGATAGGCTCCATCAGCGGATAATGGGTACAGCCCAGGATCGCCGCCTGCGGATAAGGCATTTTGCGTTTCAGCGCGTCCACATGGCTGCGCACCAGCGCCTCTGCCAGGATCAGGTCGCCCTCTTCGATGGCATCGACCACCCCGCCACAGGCCTGCGCCTCGACATCCACACCGATGGCACGAAAGGCCAGTTCGCGTTGGAACGCGCGGCTGGCCACGGTGGCGGGCGTGGCGAACAGGGCGACGTTCTTGACCTCGACCTCGCGCGGGGGGCTGTTGTCACCCCATTGCCGCTCGGTCAGTGCCTCGATCAGCGGCACGAACACGCCCAGCACCCGTTTGCCCGGCGGCACGCCCTCTTCCTGCATCCGGCGCAGCGCGGCGGCGCTAGCAGTGTTGCAGGCCAGGATCACCAGATCACAGCCCCGGTTCCACAGATCATGTACCGCCGCGCGGGTCAGTTGAAAGATATCCTCGGGCGTGCGAACCCCATAAGGCGCATGCGCGCTGTCGGCATAGTAGAGGAACTCTACATCCGGCAACCGTTTCTGCGCCGCTTCCAGCACGGTCAGACCACCCAGGCCCGAATCGAATATCCCTACTGCCATCTTTCCCTTCAGGCGCGATGCCGTTCCTCGAATTCGTAGCCGTAGTCATAGGACTTGAGCGGCGTCGGAGACAGCTCATACGTCGCCTTGCGCAGAAAATCCATCATCTTGCGCGTGTCCCGCGCCAAGGGGTTCAGAATGTCGCGCCCGATGGGCTGGCCCACCACCACCCGCACGGGCGTATCCACCCGTTTGCGGAATTCCTTGATCAACAGGCCCATGCGCAGGGTTGCATGAAGGTGGCTCGCGATCTGGAACAACCGGCTGGTATGGCCGTCAAAGAACACCGGTACCACCACCGCGTTGGATTTCGCCACCATTCGCGCGGTAAAGCCGCGCCAGCCCGGATCCATCGGATGCGAGAACGGATGCAGCCCGGTCGAGACGGTGCCGCCTGGAAAAATGCCGATCGCACCACCCTGCCCCAGATAGTTCAACGCCTGTCGGCGGGTGTCGATGTTCAATTGCATGGCCTCGCGGGTGTCGTCGAACGAGATCGGCAGGATGATCCGGTTGATATCCTCGGCCTTGCGGAACACGCGGTTCGCGATGATGCGGAAATCTCCCCGTGTCTGAGACAGAATATGCCCCATCATCAGCCCGTCGAGGATACCATAAGGGTGATTGGCGATCAGGATCAGCGGGCCGTCCTGAGGAATATTCGCCAACTCTCCGCCCACCACATCCAGTGTCAGGCCATATCGCTCGGCCATCACCGCCCAGAAATCGCGGCCCCGGGCCACTTCGCGTTCGTATCCCTGCGCCCGCCGGATCAGGCCCAGGCGTCCGGTGGTGTTCTCCATCAGGCGGATCACCGCCCGTCCTCCCCTGGTCGCGGCGGAATGGGCATAGCTGATATCGCGGGCGATATGGCGCTGTGCGGTCATGAACGGCTCCGAAAAAAACTGCCCCTGAAATAGGGGCAGTCCTGGATTTTGCATAGAGCTTGTAACAGCGAAATGACGCGTTATTCTGCCGCTTTTGCCAGTTCCGGCCCGCCATCACGGATCACCGACAAGAGTTCCTCGCGCCGCTTGGCGGCCTTGGCCTCGTTTGCCAGTTTCACCGGGCCAAAGCCGCGAATTTCCAGCGGCAACCGTGCCAGCGCCACGATGGCATCGCGGGTACGTGTGTCGAGTTTCGGCAGCACCTCGCGCATGTCCTTTTCATATTGCCGGATCAGCGCCCGCTCCATCTTGCGCTCGGCGGTATAGCCGAACAGGTCGAGTGGCGTGCCGCGCAGCCCCTTCATCCGCGCCAAAAGCTTGAACAACCCCAGCCATCGCTCGGAAAACTCGCGCTTTTTCGGGCGACCATCCGCATCCTTGCCGCCCAGGATCGGCGGTGCCAGATGCAGGGTCAGCTTCAGATCACCATCAAACTCGGCCGCGGCCTTGTCGCGGCTGTCGAGCAGCAGGCGCGCCACCTCGTATTCATCCTTGTAGGACAAGAGCTTGTGATAGCCCTCGGCCACCGCCGCGCGCAGATCACCGTCCTCGATCCCGTCGACCAGCTTGCGATAGCGCTTGGCCAGACGCGCGCCCTGATAGGCGGTCAGGTGTTCGGCGCGATAGGCGATCTTGTCCTCGGGCGATTTCGGCAGTTCGACCACGCCGGGCCGGATCAGATGCGCGGCCTCGTCCGGGTGCAGCACTGCCCAGCGGCCGATGTCGAACGCGCGCTTGTTGCGTTCGACCGCGGCGCCGTTCAGTTCGATCGCCTGCATGATGGCCTCGTGGCTGACCGGCAGCAGCCCGCGCTGCCAGGCGGCGCCGAACACCATCATGTTGGAATAGATCGAATCGCCCATCACCGCGCGCGCCAGCTCTGATGCATCGAACAGGTCGAGCCGCTCTTTCAGCCGCGCCTCCAGCGCCAGGCTCAGCCGGTCGGCGGGGATGGTGAATTCGGTGTTGCGGGTGAAATCACCGGTGATGATTTCGTGGCTGTTAACCACCGCGCCGGTGGTGCCGGTGCGGGTCAGGCCCAGTGTCTTGGCACCGGCACTGACCACAAGGTCACCACCGATCAGCGCATGCGCCTCGCCGGTGGCGACGCGGATGGCGCTGATATCCTCGGGTCGGTTGGCAATGCGGCAGTGGATATGTACGGCGCCGCCCTTTTGCGCCAGTCCCGCCATTTCCATCATGCCCGCGCCCTTGCCGTCGATCTGGGCGGCCTGCGCCAGTACCGCACCGATAGTCACCACGCCAGTGCCGCCAACGCCGGTGATCACCACGTTATGGGTGCCGGTGATGGCGGGCAGGTTCGGCATCGGCAGATGCGGCAGGTCGATCTCGGCGGTGGCCTCCTTGCGGATCTTGGCCCCCTGCACCGTCACGAAGGACGGGCAGAACCCTTTGACGCAAGAGAAATCCTTGTTGCACGAGGATTGGTCGATCGCGCGTTTGCGGCCCAGTTCGGTTTCCTTGGGCACGATCGAGACACAGTTCGACTGAACTCCGCAATCGCCGCAGCCCTCGCAGATATCAGTGTTGATGAACACCCGCTTGTCCGGGTCAGGGAAGGTGCCGCGCTTGCGGCGGCGGCGTTTCTCGGCGGCGCAGGTCTGGATATAGACGATGGCACTGACGCCCTCGATCTCGCGGAACCGCTTTTGCACCTGCATCAGTTCGGCGCGCTCGTGGAACGGTACGCCCGAGGGGAACTGCGACCGGTCCACGTCTTCCTTGTCGTCATAGACAACGGCCAGTTCCTTGATCCCCATCGCCTTCAGCTCGGCCACGATGCGGGGCGCGGTCAGATCGCCCTCGTTCTCTTGCCCGCCGGTCATTGCGACCGCATCGTTGAACAGGATCTTGTAGGTGATGTTGGTACCAGCCGCCAAGGCGGCGCGGATCGCCTGCACGCCGGAATGGTTATAGGTGCCATCGCCCAGGTTCTGGAACACGTGGTTGGTCTTGGAAAACGGCGCCTCGCCGATCCAGTTCGCCCCTTCACCGCCCATATGGGTGAACCCTTGGGTGTTCCGGTCCATCCACTGCACCATGTAGTGACAGCCGATCCCGGCATAGGCGCGGCTGCCATCGGGCACCTTGGTCGAGCTGTTATGCGGGCAACCCGAGCAGAAATACGGCAGGCGCGACGCGATTTCCTGCGCGTTGTCGTTGCGCCGGGCATCGGCCAGCGCATTCAGGCCGGCGCGGATCCCATCGGTTTCGCGCCCCTCTTCGATAAAGATCGCGCCCAGTTTCTCGGCGATCAGGATCGGGTCCAGCGCACCACGGGTCGGGAACAGTTCCTCGCGGTGCATGGCGCCAGCGCCACCCTTGTACCAGCCATAAACGCGGCGGCCCTGACGGTCGTCAAAGATGGCTTCCTTGACCTGCACCTCGATCAGCTTGCGCTTTTCCTCGACGATCACAACCAGATCGAGATCTTCGGCCCAGTCGTGGAAGCTCTGCATGTCCAGCGGAAAGGTCTGGCCGATCTTGTAGGTGGTGATGCCCAGCCGCTCCGCCTCATTCTCGTCGATGTTCAAGAGCGACATCGCATGCACCAGGTCGAGCCAGTTCTTGCCCGCCGCCGCGATGCCGATCTTGGCGCCCGGCTTGCCCCAGACCCTCTTGTCCATCCGGTTGGCGCGGCTGAACGCCTCGGCGGCAAAGCGTTTATAGTCGATGATCCGCCCCTCTTGCAGGTGCGGCGTGTCACCCAGTCGAATGTTCAGCCCGCCTTCGGGCATGTCGAACGCGGGGGTCACCAGTTGCACCCGATCAGGTCGACCATCCACGACCGAGGTCACCTCGATTGTGTCCTTCATGGTCTTGAGACCCACCCACAAGCCCGAGAACCGGCTGAGCGCATAGCCGTAGATGCCGTAATCGAGGATCTCCTGCACACCCGCGGGGCTGACCACCGGCATATAGGCATCGACCAGCGCCCATTCCGACTGGTGCAGCACGGTCGAGCTTTCGCCGGTGTGGTCGTCACCCATCGCCATCAGAACGCCGCCATGTTTGGCGGTGCCGGCCATGTTGGCGTGGCGCATCACGTCGCCCGAACGGTCCACTCCCGGACCCTTCCCGTACCAAAGGCCAAAGACACCGTCATATTTGCCGTCACCGCGCAGCCCCGCCTGCTGGCTGCCCCACAACGCGGTAGCCGCCAAATCCTCGTTCAGGCCGAACTGAAAGGTAACATCGGCGGCATTGAGCTGTTTCTGCGCCCGGCTCATTTGCAGATCGACCGCGCCCAACGGCGAGCCGCGATATCCGGTGACCAGGCCCGCCGTGTTCAATCCGGCGGCAGTATCGCGCGCCTTCTGCATCAACATCAGGCGAACCAGGGCCTGGGTGCCGTTCAGCAGCACCGGGCTCTTCTCCAGATCGAACTTGTCGTTTAGCGTGAGTTTGGGTTGGCTCATCAGACGTCTCCCCTGCGCCGGATCGGCTTGTCAGTGATGCCCGAATATAGGTCATAATTGCTGACCTGCATAGGTGGTTTTTTCGCCTTCACGCGCAGTTATACACCGTTCCTTGTGGAAATTGTCATGTGTTTCATATAGGTCGTCGGGCGCATAAAGAAAGTTGCGGATATGGACTGGGACAAGCTTCGGATATTTCACGCGGTTGCCGATGCGGGCAGCCTGACCCATGCGGGCGACCGTCTGAACCTGTCGCAATCGGCGGTCAGCCGTCAGATCCGCGCGCTTGAGGAATCGTTGAACGCGACGCTCTTTCACCGCCATGCGCGCGGCCTGATTCTGACCGAACAGGGCGAGCTGTTGTTTGACGCCACGAAATCCATGGCCAAGCGCCTGGATGCCGCCGCCGCCCGCATCCGCGACAGCGAGGAAGAAGTGTTCGGCGAATTGCGCGTCACCACCACCTTTGGCTTTGGCACGCTCTGGCTCGCGCCGCGCCTGACCGCGCTCTATCAGAAATACCCCGATCTCAAGGTCGATCTGATGCTCGAGGAGCGGGTGCTGGACCTGCCCATGCGCGAGGCCGACGTGGCCATCCGCATGAAAGAGCCCAGCCAGGCCGATCTGATCCGCAAACGGTTGATGACCGTCGAGATGAAGCTTTATGCCACCCGCGCCTATCTCGACTCTGCGGGCACCCCGCATGACATCAGCGATATCAGCGAACACCGGCTGATCTGTCAGAACACCAACGCCGCCCAGGTTGGTGCAAGCGTGGTGCTGGCTCAGCACCTGCTGGCCTACAACCCCTCGTCGCTGCTGACGGTGAACAACTATTTCGGCGTGCTTCAGGGTGTGCTGCACAATCTGGGCATCGGCGTCCTGCCCGACTATGTGACACAGGATTTCCCCGACCTCATCCATGTCCTGCCCGATATCAAATCAGCCCAGGTACCGGTTTATCTGGCCTATCCCGAGGAACTGCGTCACTCCCAACGGGTGGCGGCGTTCCGCGATTTTGTTCAGGAAGAGATCATCGCCCATCGCAAACAGCTGAAAGAGCTGGGGATTCTCTGATTTTGGCGAGCCATGCAACAATTGCATAGCCGAAATGCTGCACCTGCGACATCAAAGTTCTTGAAGAAACGCCCCATGCCTCCTAAATCAGCACTCGAAGGCGATGATGCTTAGACGCTCGTCACTTTCATACCTCCCTGTTGGACTATGGCCGAGCTTAGTGCTCGGCCTTTTTTTTGTCTTTCGCCCGGAATAGCTCTCCGTTCCGATGATGCTCTCTCTATTCGGATGATACTGTTTGTAATCACGCCAACGCAGGGTAGAAACGAAACATACAAAGAATACACGAGGGCAATTAATGAAACCGCTATTCAAGGTGCTGGCCCTGCTGGCCGCCCTGTTCTGTATATCCGTCCCGTTGGCGGCCCAGGTTCCGGTGCCCTCGGGCAGCGCGGCGGCAACCACGCCCACAGTTCCCGACGACTTGACCCCCGACCAGGTCGACGATCTGGTCGCGCGCCTGTCCGACGATCAGGTCCGCGCCCTGCTGCTGGAACGGCTGGATGCCGTAGCGCAGGCCAGCCAGGAAAAGCCCGAACCGCGCAAGGGGCCCATCGCCCAGGTCGGTGATGCGGCCAAGGCGCTGGTCGCCTCGTGGCTGGATGCCCTGCGCAAGGTGCCGCTGCTGGTGACGAAACAGGGCGAAGCTCTGTCGAATTTCGCAAACTCGCTGGGCAGCGCCGGCATCGCCACCCTGTTCGGTTACACCCTGTTGGCCCTTGCAATCGGCTTCGCCGCCGAAAAGCTGGCGGTCTATGTAACCCGCTCGTGGATCAAGGCTGACCCCGCTGCTGCTTCGGACGACCTGCGCGGCGCGGTCAGCTATCTGTTCCGCCGGTTCTGCCGCGAGGTTCTGGGGCTGGTCGTGTTCTACTACACCCTGGTCTTTGTCGGACGCCGCCTGCTGGAGCCCGAACAGATTGCCTATGCGGCTCCCTTCGTGCTCTACCTGATCTGGCTGCCGCGTCTGGGGGCCGCGATCTCGCGCTTTATCCTGGCACCGAACCGGCCCGATCTGCGGCTTGTCAATGCAAATGACTACTGGGCGCGCTATCTGCATCGCAACCAGATCGGCCTGTTCCTGCTGATCGGATTTACACTTTTCATCGTCACCTTCAATAATCTGAACGGCGTTGCGATGGGTGATATGAGGCTTGGGTTCTGGCTGAACAGCTCGATCCACATCTATATCGCGCTGATCGCCTGGACTGCGCGCAGCGGCCTGATCGAAATGATGCGCGGTAATGATCCCGACCGCACCGAGTTCGACGAGAAGGTCGCCAACTACTACCCCTATTTCGCCATCGCCGTCTCGGCCGCTGTCTGGCTGATCGTCGAATACTTCGTGGCGATCCGCGACATGGCGGTCCTGGCCAATGTGGGCGCGGGCGCTCATTACGTGACCATGTTCTGGCTGCTGATGGCCCCGGCCATTGACACCCTGATCCGGGGGCTGGTGCGGCATCTGCAACCGCCGATCATTGGCACCGGCGCCATCGCCGAACAGGCCTATCGCGCCACCAAGCGCAGCTATATCCGAATTGGCCGGGTTCTGGCCGGGGTCTTTGTCGTTCTGATGATCGCCAATGCCTGGCAGATCGACCTGCGCAACGTGGCGGGTGCCGGTTCTGATGTTGGGGGTGCGGTCATCCAGTTCCTGATCATCGTTGCCGTAGGCTACATTCTGGACGAGCTCATCTCGCTCTGGATCAACCGTCGCCTGGCAAAGGAACAGACCGCGATAGACCAAAGCCCCGACGAGGAAGCGGGCGAAGGCGGTGGCGCCGGAGGCTCGCGCCTGGTGACTGTCCTGCCCTTGCTGCGCGTCACGGCACAGGTCGCCATCGCGGTGATCTTTGGCCTCTTGGCGCTGGGGGCGCTCGGGCTGGACATCACGCCGCTGCTGGCCGGTGCCGGGATCCTCGGCCTGGCCATCGGTTTCGGTGCCCAGAAGCTGGTCGCCGATATCGTGGGCGGGGTGTTCTTCCTGATCGACGACGCGTTCCGCGTGGGCGAGTATGTCGATGTGGGCGGTACCACCGGCACGGTCGAGAAAATCTCGATCCGCTCGATGCAGCTGCGCCACCATCGCGGCCCGGTGCACACGATCCCCTATGGCGAGATCGCCAAGCTGACCAATTTCAGCCGCGACTGGGTGATCATGAAGCTGAAGTTCACCGTGCCCTTCGACACCGATCCCAACAAGGTCAAGAAGATCTTCAAGAAGATCGGCGCCGAGATGATGGCCGACCCGACCCATGCGGAAGGCTTCCTGCAACCTTTCAAATCGCAGGGCGTGTTCGATTTCGACGATGTCGGCATGATCATCCGGGGCAAGTTCATGGCCAAGCCCGGCAAGCAGTTCACCCTGCGCAAGGAGATCTTCAACAAGGTCAAGGCCGAGTTCAAGGCCAACGGCATCGACTTTGCCCGCCGCGAGGTGCGCGTGGCCATCCCCGGCCTTGACGACGCCGAACATATGACGCCCGAGCAGAAATCGGCGGTTGCCGCCGCTGCTAGCCAGGCCGTCAACGAACAGACCCAGGGTGAATAGGCCCATGAAAAGGCCCGGCGACAGGCGCGGCAATGTGGGGCTTTGGCACCCGCTTTGCGCGCTTGCCGCCGGGCTGTTGCTGTGTCTCTGGTCGGCGCCGCAAGCGGCCGCGCAGGCCGGCAAGTCCACGCTGGAAACCGAGGTCGGCCGTTTCACCTCGGTCGAGGACAAAGAGCTGCCCGGATTTCGTCGGGGCTCCTTTGTGGTCGCGCCGATCCCCTTTTCCAACCCTACGATTGGTTCGGGGTTGGTATTGGGGGCCGGCTATCTCTTTACTCTCGACCCTGACTCGAAACCCTCGATGATCGGCATCGGGGCGCTGAGATCGGACAATGGCAGCGAAGGCGTGGGGCTTGCCGGCAATTTTGCCTTTGACGGCAATCGCTGGCAGATTGAAAGCCTCTATGCCCGCGCCAATCTGAACTATGACCTTTATACAGGGATCGGCCAGCTACCGATCCGCCAGAAAGGAGAGCTGGCACGGGTGAGCCTGTCCTATGGCTTTACCCGGCAGTTCTCGGCGGGCCTGTCGCTGCGCTATCTGGATACCACGATCGACCTGGCCCGCCCCGGCACGCCACCGCTGCCGCCGCCGTTCAACCGGTTCACCTCGATGCGCATAATCAGTCCCGGCCTCGTCGCCAGCCTCGATACGCGCGACGACACCATCTATCCGACCCAAGGCGCGCTGATCGACTTCGAAGCCACGCGCGGGCTCACGCTCGAGGGCGTGACGGGCGATTATTCCCGCGCCTATCTCAACCTCGCGGTCTATCACAAGCCCTGGAAAGGGGCGGTGCTTGCCGCCGCCGCCTCGGTCTGCGGGGCCAGCTCTGACACGCCTTTTTTCGATCTCTGCTCGCTGGGCGGCACGGACGGGTTCCGGGGCTATTCGGTTACTGAGTTTCTTGACCAGCGCTCTGCCTCGCTCCAGGTCGAGTTGCGCCAGCGCTTGGGAAACAGGCTGGGCGTCGTGGCCTTTGGCGGGGTCGGCACCACGGGGCGCCGCTTTGCGGATTTTTCACTCGGCACCGTGCGCTCGGCCTGGGGGATCGGGGCGCGCTATCGCCTGTCGCGCAAGTTCCCGCTGGATTTCTCGGTCGATCTCAGCAGCAACCAGACGGGCGAGGACTTGCTCTATATCTACGTCGGTCAAAGGTTCTGAACGCTGCGCCCTCTTGCCCCTTCCCCCCGCCGCGACCTTGCCCTAAAAGGCGCGCAACATCGGCCAGCTTGGGGACACCACAAATGCAAGAGCCCACAATCACTCCGGACCTGATCGCCGCGCACGGGCTGAAGCCCGAGGAATACGACATGATCCTCGAGATCATCGGGCGCGAACCGACCTTTACCGAGCTTGGCATCTTCTCGGCCATGTGGAACGAGCATTGTTCCTACAAATCCTCCAAGAAATGGCTGCGCACCCTGCCCACCAGCGGTCCGCAGGTGATCTGTGGCCCGGGCGAGAATGCGGGCGTGGTCGATATCGGCGACGGTCAGGCAGTGGTTTTCAAGATGGAGAGCCACAACCACCCGTCCTATATCGAACCCTATCAGGGCGCGGCCACCGGCGTGGGCGGCATCTTGCGCGATGTGTTTACAATGGGCGCGCGCCCCATCGCCTCGATGAACGCGCTATCCTTTGGCGAGCCTTCCCATCCCAAGACCCGGCAGCTGGTCAATGGCGTGGTCGAAGGCATCGGCGGCTATGGCAACTGTTTCGGGGTTCCTTGTGTGGGCGGCGAGGTGCGCTTTCACCCCGCCTATAACGGCAACTGCCTTGTGAACGCCTTTGCCGCCGGTTTGGCCGACAGCGACAAGATCTTCTACTCCGCCGCCTCGGGCGTTGGCATGCCGGTGGTTTACCTCGGCGCCAAGACCGGGCGCGACGGCGTCGGCGGCGCCACCATGGCCAGCGCCGAATTTGACGACACGATCGAGGAAAAGCGCCCCACCGTGCAGGTGGGCGACCCGTTCACCGAGAAACGCCTGATGGAGGCGACGCTGGAGCTGATGCAGACCGGCGCCGTGATCTCGATCCAAGACATGGGCGCCGCGGGCCTGACCTGCTCGGCCGTGGAAATGGGCGACAAAGGCGGTCTGGGCGTGCGTCTGGACCTGGAAAACGTGCCCCAGCGCGAAGAGAACATGACCGCCTACGAGATGATGCTGTCGGAATCCCAGGAACGGATGCTGATGGTATTGAAGCCCGAGCTTGAGGCCGAGGCGCGCGCCGTATTCGAGAAATGGGATCTGGATTTCGCCATCGTGGGTGAAACCATCGCCGAAGACCGCTTTCTCATCATGCATCATGGCGAGGTGAAGGCCGATCTGGTGCTGTCGAAACTGTCGTCGACCGCCCCCGAATACGACCGCCCCTGGGTGCCGACCCCGGCGGCCGAGCCGCTGGCCGAGGTGCCCCAGATCGACCCGGTCGACGGGTTGCGCGCGCTGCTGGCCTCGCCCAATTATGGCGGCAAGCAGTGGGTCTATGAACAATATGACACCATGGTCATGGCCGACAGCGCCCGCACGCCGGGTCTGGGCGCCGGGATCGTGCGCGTGCACGGCACCGACAAGGCACTTGCCTTTACCAGCGATGTGACGCCCCGCTATGTGCGCGCCAACCCCGAGGAAGGCGGCAAGCAGGCGGTGGCCGAAGCCTATCGCAACCTGACCGCCGTTGGCGCCCGACCGCTGGCCACCACCGACAACCTGAATTTCGGCAACCCCGAAAAGCCTGAGATCATGGGCCAGTTCGTCGGTGCCATCAAGGGGATCGGCGCCGCCTGTGCCTCGCTGGACATGCCGATCGTCTCGGGCAACGTCTCGCTTTATAACGAGACCGACGGCGCCGCGATCCTGCCCACCCCCACCATCGGCGCCGTGGGCCTCTTGGCCTCGACCGACGAGATCATCGGCAAGGAAGTCCGCGAGGGCCATGTGGCGCTGGTCGTGGGCGAAACCGCGGGACACCTGGGACAATCGGCGCTGCTGGCAGAGGTGTTCAACCGCGAGGACGGCGACGCGCCCCACGTGGATCTGGACGCCGAACGCCGCAACGGAGAGTTCATCCGTGCCAACCGTGCATTGATCAAGGCCTGCACCGATCTGGGCGATGGCGGGCTTGCGCTGGCGGCGTTTGAACTTGCCGAAGGCGCCGGTGTCGGCCTGCATCTGGACGACGCCCCGACCGAGATCCTGTTCGGCGAGGATCAGGCCCGCTATCTGGTCGCCTGCAATTTTGATCAGGCCGAGGCGCTGATGTCGGCAGCGGCGCAGGCGGGCGTGACGGTCACTTCGGTCGGCCGCTTCACCGGCGACACCGTGCGCATCGGCGGATCCGAGGCACCGCTGGCGGATTTGGCCGCCACGTTTCGGTCGAGCTTTGCCGCCGCCGTGGCCTGAGCCGGGCGGACAGACCCAAGCGCGCCCAAGGGTGCGCTTTCATCGCAGTGTCTTCGGGGTGACTTGCGCGCCCCGGTCCGGCGCTCTACATCTGGTCCAAGACATCTGGAGTATATCGCATGGCCATGGAAGCCCATGAAATCGAGGCGCTGATCCGCGCCAGTTTTCCCAAGGCAAGGATCACCATCACCGACCTCGCTGGCGACGGCAATCACTGGGCCGCCGAAGTGGTGGACGAGAGCTTTCGCGGCCAGAGCCGGATACAGCAGCAGCGCGCCGTCAACGCGGCAGTGAAGCCCGAAATCGACAGCGGCAAACTGCACGCGCTGGCCCTGACCACCAAGGCGCCCGAATAGGCCTTCGGGCGCCGGAATCAGACAGTTCTGCCACACCATGTGGCACAGAAGGAAACGCATCAATGACCGACGCAAAGACCCGTATCGACGAAACCGTCAAAGCCAACGATGTGGTGCTCTACATGAAGGGCACCAAGGAAATGCCGCAATGCGGGTTTTCCAGCCGCGTGGCCGGCGTGCTCAACTACATGGGCGTTGCCTATCAGGATGTGAACGTGCTGGCCGATGACGAGATCCGTCAGGGCATCAAGGACTATTCGGACTGGCCAACCATCCCGCAGCTTTATGTCAAGGGCGAATTCGTAGGTGGCTGCGACATCATCACCGAAATGACCCTGTCAGGCGAGTTGGATACGCTGTTCGAAGAGAACGGTGTCGCTTATGACAAGGACGCCGCCGACAAGATCCGCGCCGCCAACGCCTGAGCGCCCTTCCGGCAGGCGGTGACAAAGTCTTGAAAAGACTTTGTGAACAGGATTTCTGGGGAAATCCTGTTTGAAAAGCGCCCTTTGGGGCGCTTTTTCCAAGATATCCCAGATATCTTATCCCGGCCTCAGCCTGCCGTCTTTTCCTCTACCCGGTCAGCCAGCGCCTCGGCGCGGGCGGCCAGTTCGGCCAGCGTATCGGTGACCGAGGGTGGGATCACGGCCACTTCGACCCGCTCAGGTTCTGGAGCGGGGGCTGCTTTCAACGCTTCCAATTCGGCCTCACACTCGGCCAGTCGGGCCTCGACCACCCCGATCTTGTCCTCTACTGCGGCGGTCTTGTCGGCCAGCATCAGCCCAGCCATCAACAGCATCCGTGCCTCGGGCATCCGCCCGATCTGATCGGACAAAACCTGCGCCTCGTCATCCAGCATCTTGGCCGCCGAATGCAGAAAACTCTCCTCGCCCTCCTGGCAGGAAACCTCGAAGGCGCGGCCGCCGATATGAATGGTCACTTCGGGCATTACTCGTCCTCTCCTTCCGCCAGATTAGCCGATGACAGCAATGGCCCCAGCTTGCTCAGCACCGCTTGCACCTCGGCCGCGTCAGTTGCCCTCTGGGCCCGCAGCGCCTCCAGTTCGGCCAGCATCGCCGCGTTGATCAGATGCGGCTCGCCCACCCCGGCCTCGTTGGCGGCGCGCAGGTCAGACAGCGCCTTTCGCAACTGATCGTTGGCCTTGCGCAGCCTTTGCAGATCGCCATCCAGTCGCGACATCGCCGCACCATGGCTGACGCGTTCCGCCCGCAGCATCTCCAGTTCGGCACTCAGCTCCGAAACCCGCTCGGTCTGGCCCAGCTCGGCCTTCAGCGCCGCGCTCTCGGCGCGCAGTTCCTCGATCTCTTGCTTCAGCGGCGCCACGTCTTCGGCCGCGTCCATTTCGGCCTTGAGCGCGTCGATCTCGGCGCGCAACAACGTGCTCTGATCGTCCGCCTCCAGCGCCGCCTTGGCCTCGGCCAACTCGGCCCGGGCCGCCTCGGCCGCCATCAGCTTGGCGGTGGCCTCTGCCAGATCCGCCTTCAACCTGTCCAGCTCGTCGTCATCAGCGACGGCAGTCGCTTCCGCGGCCTCGGATTTCAATGCCTCGATCTCGGCGGCATGTTTGGCCTTGATCGATTTCAGCCGTTCCTGCAACTGCGCATTGGCCAGCCGTTCGTCTTCCAATGCGGCAACCAGATCGTTGTCGGTCTCGGCCGGTTCGGACGGGGGCGCTGCCTCCTGCGGCATCGCCAAGGCCTCGACCCCGGCTCCGATCCGCTCCATCGCGGCCGAAATGCGACTGTGCAGTTCCTCGATCTGGCTCATGCCCTCACCTTTGTGATGCGCGTGTTGTTTACGGCTTCTCTCTGCCCGGTCCCGACCGGCCCCTATGGGACCGACCGAATCGGATACCGGGATGAATAGCAGTAGTCTAACCAAATGACGGGGAAAATACCCCCCATCATTGCTTTCAACGACTTGTCAGCGGCTTCTGATGTAGATGCCCCCACGAAAACCCTGTTTGGCTTGAACTTTGAGGGGTGAGTGGTATTGAGCGCGCAATCCGCCCGAAACCCAAAGGATAAAGCCTCGTGGACCTGACTGCGCTGCGCACTGCGAACCCCGACCACTGGACCAAGGCCACCGCCATCCGCGCCCTGACGCTGGATGCCATCGCGGCGGCGAATTCCGGCCATTCCGGCATGCCGATGGGCATGGCCGATGTCGCCACCGTGCTGTTCGAAAAGCACCTGAAATTCGACGCCGCCAACCCAACCTGGCCCGACCGCGACCGGTTCATCCTGTCGGCGGGACATGGCTCGATGCTGCTCTATTCGTTGCTCTATCTCACCGGCAACCCCGAGATCACGCTGGACGAGATCAGGAACTTCCGCCAGATGGGCGCCAAGACCGCCGGCCACCCGGAAAACTTCCTTGCCAAGGGAATCGAGACCACCACCGGCCCGCTGGGCCAGGGCATCTCGAACGCCGTGGGCTTTGCCATCGCCGAGGAAATACAGCGCGCGCAATACGGCAAGAAGGTCGTCGACCATTACACCTATGTGATCGCCGGTGACGGCTGCCTGATGGAAGGCGTCAGCCAGGAGGCGATCGGCCTTGCTGGCCGGCTGGAGCTGAGCAAGCTGGTCGTGCTGTGGGACAACAACAACATCACCATCGACGGCACCGTCGATATCGCTGACCGCACCGACCAGGTCCGTCGCTTTGCCGCCTCGGGCTGGCATGTGATCGAGATCGACGGCCATGACCCGGCCGCTATCGACACCGCCCTGACCCAGGCCAAGGGTTCGAAAAAGCCCACGATGATCGCCTGCAAGACCCATATCGCCCTGGGCCATGCGGCACAGGACACCTCCAAGGGCCATGGCGCGCTCACCGATCAGGGCCAGCTTCTGGCCGCGAAAGAGGCCTATGGCTGGGCGCATGGACCCTTCGAGGTGCCTTCGGACGTGAAATCCGCATGGGAGGCCATCGGCAGCCGGGGTGCCGCTGAGCGCGCCGCCTGGGAGGCCCGCTTTGCCGAGCTGAGCGAGCGCAAGCAGGCCGAATTCACCCGCGCCTATGCGTTCGAGGCGCCCAAGAAGCTGGCCGGCGCCATCCGCGCGCTGAAAAAGCAGGTCTCGGAAGAGCAACCCAAATGGGCGACCCGCAAAAGCTCGGAAGAGGTGCTGAAGGTCGTGAACCCGATCATGACCGAAACCGTCGGCGGCTCGGCCGACCTGACCGGCTCGAACAACACCAAGACCGCCGATCTGGGTATCTTCCTGCCGGAAAACCGCAAGGGCCGCTATATCCACTGGGGTATCCGCGAACATGGCATGGCGGCGGCGATGAACGGCATGGCGCTGCATGGCGGTATCCGCCCCTATGGCGGCACCTTCATGTGCTTTACCGACTATGCCCGCCCGGCGATGCGCCTGGCCGCGCTGATGAAGATCCCCTCGGTCTTCGTGATGACGCATGACTCGATCGGGTTGGGCGAGGACGGTCCGACCCACCAGCCGGTCGAACACTTGGCAATCAGCCGGGCCACGCCCAACACCTATGTGTTTCGCCCTGCCGACACGGTGGAAACCGCCGAGGCCTGGGAACTGGCGCTGACCTTCCAGCAGAGCCCATCGGTGCTGTCGCTGACGCGCCAGAACCTGCCCACCCTGCGCACCGAGCACAAGGTCAAGAACCTCAGCGCGCAGGGCGCCTATGTGCTGGCCGACGCGAGCACGGGCAAACGTCAGGTGATCCTGATCGCCACCGGCTCCGAGGTCGAGATCGCCATGCAGGCCCGTGCGGCGCTGGAGGCCGAAGGGATCGGCACCCGCGTGGTGTCGATGCCCTGCATGGAACTGTTTGCCGAACAGGACGAAGCCTATCGCAAGCGCGTCCTGCCCGCGGGCCCCGTGCGCGTGGGCATCGAGGCCGCGGTTCGTGCCGGTGGCTGGGACCGCTGGTTGCTGGGCGAACGCGGGCGCGAGGCAAAGGCGGGTTTTGTCGGCATGACCGGCTTTGGCGCCTCGGCCCCCGCCGAAGAACTCTACGAGAAGTTCGGCATCACTGCTGCTGCAACTGTCGCGAAGGTCAAGGACCTGCTGGGCTGAGAGTGATCCGGAACTGAGACAGGGGCGCGGGTGACCGCGCCCCTTTTCCGTAGCGCAACGCCGCCGGAATTTCACAGAAATTCCGGCCCGGAAAACATGTGTTTTCCGTCCCGTTTTCTTTGCAAGAAAACGGCGCCGCTCAGATCGGCAGGCTGAGCGTCACCTTGGTCCGGTCCATCGCCACCGAGGTTCGGAAACGCCGGACATTCGAATCCTCGAAGAACAACCGATGGGTCAGCGCCTCGAAATCCTGCATGTCGCGGGCGGTGCAGATCAGGATGAAATCCGCCTCGCCGGTGACATAGTAACATTGCTGCACCTGCGGCTCGGCCTTGGCCCGCTTGCGAAACAGATCGAGCTGCTGGAGCGATTCCCGCTCCAGTTCGACCATCACCACAAAGGTCATCTTCCAATCGAACCCCGCCGGATCGAGAACGGCGATTTCCTTCTCGATCAAGCCTGCCTCACGCAGCCGTTTCAACCGACGCTGAACCGAAGGCACCGACAGCGCGCAGCGATGCGCCAGCTCTTCCAACCCCAGCCGGCAATCCTCTTGCAGGCTGCGCAGAATGGTCAGGTCGGCGGCGTCCAGGGGATGAGACATGGCAGTCCGGCTTTCTGATCGAATTGCGGCATTGGCCTTCCGGCTACCATGAAACCCGCCGAGATCCCATCATCGTATCGCGTCATAACATCGTGGTCATGCGATAGCCCGAATGGAACAGCAGCCGGGCATAGGTCACCGGCCGCTCGCCCAGCCAGGTCACGCGCTCCACCGTGAAATGGGCGTCGGTCTCGTTGCCACCCAGAAACTCGGCCGTTTCGCGGTTGCCCCGGCAGGCCGAGAAACTGAGCCGGATATCGGTGAACGGCACCTCTCTGACCAGCCATTCATTGGGTCCGGTCTGCGAGAAATCCTTGTGCCCCGCCTGTGGCACCGTACTCAGGTTGATCCAACGCTGTTCCAGCTGAAAGGGCCGCTCGTCGGCGTAATGCATGCAGACCAGATGCAAGACCCGGTCCTGCGCGGAAAGCCCCAGCTGAGCGCAGAGCCAGTTCGGCGCGGCCTCTTCGGAGCGGCTGACCAGCGCATAGCGATAGGTGGCACCTGTGCTCTCGATCTCTTCGCGCACCACCGGGATCGCGAAACGCGCCTGCCGGACCGGAGCCAGCTTGACCCGCGTGCCTGCCTTGCGCTTGCGCTCGACGATCCCCTCTTCGGCCAGTTCGCGCATGGCCCGGTTGACGGTTGCACGCGCGCAGCCATATTCCTCGGCCAGCGCCACCTCGCCCGGGAGCATCGCGCCCGGCGGCCAGGTATTGTCGCGGATCGCCGCCAGGACGCGGGCCTTGATCTGCTGATAGCTGACCCGCGTCTCCTCACCCATCTCCCCGCCCTTATATATCTGCGCAATTAGGAATTAACGTATACAAATTGGCGCGCGTGCTGAACAGCGCAAAAAGGGTAAGAAAGCACGCTGGCGCCCCGCATTATGACTGGACATAAAAATCTATTACTCATACATGTGAGGGGGCAACATCAGCCAGGTTTCCCCCATGACACT